>DRJN01000160.1 GCA_011052165.1 Gammaproteobacteria bacterium | reverse complement strand
TTTTTATTGTTTTCCTGATTATCGTTTTAGTTCATTGCTTAGAGACCATGCCTGTTGCCCCTCGGTAGCTATGCGATTGCGCCTGCAATAGTCCCTGATCGGCATCGCAACCACATTGCCAGGAACAATGCCCTGCTGGGCTGCGGATCGTAATACCTATTTCACAGTTCTGATTCAATGCAAAAGGTCCGCATAGTGACCCTGGCGGCGGCCATCGTCTCCTTCTCTGGTTATGCATTCCCACGCAGAGCGTGGGAACGAGAAAATACCTTGCCACCTTCATCAGGGGACAGAGGCCTGTATCGCAGATAAATCTGACCGCCTAAAGGCGGTGGTTTTAACTTTCAATAAACAACCCCGCAGCAAGCTGGCGGGGTATTTGAGTGGTAGCTTGCTGATGGGTTTCCCTACTGGACTTCGCGCTTCGCTCTACCCATTCTGCTGTTTTTTGCTGCAAGCAACGGGGAATAACACCCAAAGAGATTAAAATGAGGTCGTCTATTCCCCCAAAAGCTCCCATTTGGGGGCTGATTGGGGGGCTAGCCAATAAATCCCGGTTTTAACATACTGTTGTTATACAAGGACTTTTATAGAATAATTGGCGGAGAGACAGGGATTCGAACCCTGGATGGGCTATAAACCCATGCTGGTTTTCAAGACCAGTGCTTTCAACCGCTCAGCCATCTCTCCCGGTTTTGCTGCCAGCGATGCTAGAAAAAGCAGTGCCACAAGCAAGCGCGGCAGAATAGCCCAAATAAAATCCAATTTCTAGCTCTTTCATACCTTGAAATGTTAAGAAATTGTCTTGATATCGGGAACTAATCAGGTATGCTTTAGTCTAGTATTACAAGATAGCTACATCTCAACAAGGGGTAAAAACATGTATAGAAACCAGACTGTTGTAAGACCAGCAGAATCTGCTCTGGCAACCAACAAAGTATTGCGCAATACCTACACGTTGCTGTCCATGACGATGCTGTTCAGTGCAGCAATGGCGGCAATATCCGTGTTTGTCGAATCGGGTCCAGGCACCTATTTAATCTCGGTGATGGGCGCTATGGGTTTGATCTGGCTGGTTTTACCCCGTACCGCCAATTCCGGCGCAGGTGTCGGTGTGGTTTTTGCCATTACCGGTCTGATGGGCTTTGGCCTGGGTGGGGTACTGAACCAGTATCTGGCGCTGAGCAACGGCTCACAGTTGATTATGACGGCCATGGGCGGCACCGGGGTTATCTTCCTGGGCCTGTCTGCCTATGCGCTGACTACCCGCCGTGACTTCAGCTTCCTGGGCGGAATGTTGTTCGTGGGTATGCTGGTAATCCTGGTCGCGGCACTGGCCAATATATTCCTGGATATCCCGGCCATGACGCTGGCGATTTCATCCGTCATCATCATCCTGATGAGCGGCTTCATCCTGTATGACACCAGCCGTATCATTCATGGCGGCGAAACCAACTATATACTGGCAACCGTGTCCCTGTATCTGAGCATTTATAATATTTTTATCAGCCTGCTACAGATTCTGGGCGCCTTGAGTGGTGACGACTAAATGCTCTCTCAGCGCGGTTTATGACAAAGAAAAGCCCCAGCATGGGGCTTTTCTTTTCCACACTTAAATCCTCAGGGGAAAACGATGGACTGGATGAAAATAGGTTCGGCGCTACTACTGGGTGCCATGATCATCTTTCTGTTTCCGCGTGCAAAAATGATGCTCAAACACAGCCCCAAAGCCGTCTCGGGTGACTGGCAGGCCGTGCTGCTGCCACTGGCCGCTATCATTGGCTTTATCATTTTGCTGGTAATGTCGGTATAAAGTTCTCAAACTTGCGAAGAGCATGAAACAACCCAACACGCCCGTGTTCGGCTGCTTCTCAATGAATTGCTTTATATGTCATAAAGATGACAGAATAGATCCGCCAATTCATACGCCATTTGAATAATATTAATCGTTGCATAAGTATTCGCATGTGTTTTATCCCCTCACCCCCACCCTCTCCCATAGGGAGAGGGGGCTATGGCGCAAATACTTATGCAACGATTAATACCCCGTCTCTGCCCTGTCAATGGTAATTTTCGCCCGATAGTTTCTGGATACATATGCCGATTGACAGTATTTTTTCTGTCTTACTTCATCCACCTCCACCCGCTTCTGCAATAAACAACCCCGCCGCAAGCGGACGGGGTATTAAACTGTGGCATGCTGATGGGTTTTGCTTCGCTCTACCCATCCTACCGTTTTTCGCTGCAAGCAGCGGGGAATTAAACCCAAAGAGATTAAACAGGGTCTTATACGGATTCTAAGATGACGGTAATAATCATAGTAGAAAGAGACGGGAGAAAACTGTCGAACAAACTGCGGGGTATTAAGAAAAACCGGTTCCCCTTTTTCGTCACTCTGGCGGACAATATTCGTTGCAGGCCGTAGGGCATTGCGTTCAAAGAGATTAAAAAGTAGACTTTTCCGGGAAGTGCTTTTATCCTTAAAAGCTATACTGTTTTATTATGAATACCGAACAGAAGTTACTTCCCGCTCTATTAACCTGTTTCGTGTGTGCCTGCTTATTCTGTACCCCGGTTTGGGCTGGCGATAATGCTGAATTTTTTCTTCTTTTTAATATTGATGGCCTTCATTACACCAATGAATCTAATAATCTTAACCTGGATGAAAATGATCTCGATGCCGGTGTAGATCTGTTTTATGTGTACCATCAAAAAAATAACCGTCTTTTGGTCGAATATTTTGCGGGGACCGAAGAAAGTGAGCTTGAGCGCCTACAATACGATTATCAGTTAAATGATTATGCTACGATTAAAATCGGACGTATGTATACCCCGTTGGGCTACTGGAGTACCCGCTTCCATCACGGGATTTATTTCCAGACCAGCGCTAGCCGTCCGCAAATAGTAAAAAACGAAGATGCTGGTGGCATCCTGCCTATTCACATTACGGGTGTCACACTCGCCGGTTCAACCAATTCCAGATCGAATGGTTGGCAATACAACTTAATGCTGGGTATCGCACCCAATCTGTCTGTTAATGGTTCTGGCAACATCGAACTGAGTCCTTTCGATTTGCTCAACCCTCACAAAGGAGCACAGAATAACCCTGCCGCTGTGTTTAAATTACATTACATAACAAACGATAAACTGCAAACAGATTCCGGTATTTCAATTCAAGTACAGAAGACAGATGCACATGAAATTGGTTTATTCTACATTAAGCAAAATATTATAAATTTTTATAGCCATCTGGATTTTATCGGCAAGCGTATTATCGCTTCGGGTTTTTATGTCAAATCAAGACTGTCCAACCCATCCGGAGATGAAATAAGAGGCAATTTTGTTAATGCCTACCTGCAATATGAACAGGATATCTTTACTCACTGGACCGCCTACGGACGAGTGGAAAATGCATGGAGGGAAAATAATGATCCCTATCTTGCTTTATTTCCCGGTTTTATAAACCGGCAAGTTGTCACAGGCTTACGCTATGATTTTACAAAAAGTCAGGCCGTAAATCTAGAATACAGCGATGCAAGAAAAGTTAGCAATAAGTTTAGTAGCCTTACCCTGCAATGGAGCGCTATATTTCCATGAGCAGGTTAAAATTGAGCATCTATACTTCGATTCTGATTGTTTTTCTTGCAACCAACAGTGTGATTGCTACTGATCGAGTAAAAACTCTGGTTATTGTCAGTAATACCGACGTACCGATCAAAAAGCTATCTATAGGCGATATACGAAAACTCTATCTTGGCTATCCCATCAAACTTGATGGCCAGGAGATACATCCCATTATCAACCGTTCAGACCCGTTGCTCTATGTTGTATTCTTACAGAAAATTGTTTTTCTATCAGCGCGCTCATATCAGCGCCGCATGAAATCAGAGATGTTCCGCTCGGGGAAACGTGAAATTCCAGAAATTGACGACAAGAATGAGCTACAGAAACACATAAAAGAAATTAAAAATACTATTTCATTTATGTGGCTCAAAACGGTGCAAAATAAAACCCTGGATAACACCCGAAAAATATGGTCTGGAACCCTCTCACAATGAAATTCATGAATAAATTTAGTTTTCGCCTGAATACATGCATACTATTCGTCCATCTCTTAACAACTTTTCTTCTTTTTAGTTTAACCATTAAAACAGTCAGTCGCAGTATTAAATCAGGATTTATTGATCAAGCGCGCACCACCTCCGGTCTGGTTGCCAACCAGATTGGAAACGCCGATATTCACAACCGGCCTGATCAGCTTAAACTGTTACTCGAGGATTTATTGGTTGCCGGGAACGTTACTTACGCTGCAGTCGCTAATGAAAACAACAAGATCATTTACACAACAAACCCTGAGAATGACAAATATTTCAAGGAGGATTTCGTTTTTGATAACAGCAAGGATAATACTTATTACATCGCTGTTCCTTTCTTCAATAGAACAGGTAATCCTGCCGGAACACTCAAGCTGGGTTTTTGCGAAGAATTAATTCATGAAGATCTTCACCAAATCAACAAGCAGATACTCATCATCACAATCAGCTATATTATGGTTGTTGCGCTGCTGATTATTTTAGTCTCTTCACGCTTGACACGCCCCTTAAACGATCTGCGGCTCTTGGCAAAAGAGGTCGTAAACAATCATTATAAAAGCATATACACCCGCTCAAAAATTCAGGAAATCGCTGATCTTGCGGAAAACCTTGAAGAAATGCGCACGCAACTGGTTGCACGCCAGAAAACTCTGGCTGACAGAGAATATTATACATCGACGATAATAAACAATATGGCTGACGCCATGTTAACTTTTAATGAGCATGGATATATCCAGGATACTAATACTGTCGTCAAAGATTTATTTGGTTACCCACAAACCAAACTTCGCACCATGATGATTACTGATCTGATTGAGCAACCACTAAGCGTTCTCCGGCAGGGGGTTATTTCTGGAGGCGGGGAAAATACCACACCTATACAGGAAGCGACGGCATTTAAAATAGATAACCACTCATTCCATATCGAATATGTTATATCAAAAATAAATTTCAGCGGGAAAGATACCTATATCATATTAATTCGTGATGTTTCAGAAAGAAAACAGGCCGAAGAAAAACTTTATCGTAGCGCGAATTTCGATACTCTGACTAATTTACCAAACCGAAATTTATTTTACGATCGTCTTGAACATGCCATGTCTGTAGCATCAAGAAATGAGACGCTGCTTGCAGTCATTTTTATTGATCTCGATCATTTCAAAATAATCAACGATACACTGGGTCATGCCGCTGGCGACAAACTGTTACAGGAAGTCTCATTAAGGCTCAACTCAATTATTCGTAAAAGCGATACAGTTGCTCGTTTAGGAGGCGATGAATTTGTAATCATCCTGGAAAGCCTGTCCACGGTTCATCCGATCTCCAACACGGCCAGTAAAATTATAAACTCGTTGCACAAGCCTTTCTTGATTCAGGATCAGGAGATCTTTGTGACTCCGAGTATCGGAATCAGTATTTATCCATTTGGGGGAGTTCATGCAGATGATCTTGTCGTTGAGGCAGACATTGCCATGTATCGCGCCAAACGACGCGGTCGTAATACCTACGAATTCTATACCCAGAAAATGAATGCGCGCTCCATTGCCCGCCTTAATATTGAAACCAGCTTGCGTCACGCGCTTGAAAAAGAAGAATATGTACTCTATTACCAACCACAATATGACATCATAAAAAACCGGATGATCGGCATGGAAGCTTTGCTGCGTTGGAATAATGGTTTAAGGGGTCTGGTTTCTCCCGCTGAATTTATCCCCATACTGGAAGAGACCGGTCTCATAATCGAGGTTGGAAACTGGGTGATCGAGTCATCAATAAAACAGATTGCTGAGTGGATGGAACAATATAAGCATGTTCCCAAAGTCGCCATTAATATTTCAGCTCGCCAATTTGATACTAACGACCTACCACTACAGATTGAAAAAATACTGACAAAATACAATGTTCCGGCGGCGCAACTGGAAATTGAAGTCACTGAGAGTGAAATCATGAACGACCTGGATCAAACCAGTAAACAACTTAACGCTCTTCACAATCTAGGTATCAGTATCGCACTTGATGATTTCGGCACGGGACATTCTTCCCTGGTCTACTTGAAGAATTATCCTATCGACACCATCAAAATAGATAAGTCATTTATCAATAACCTGTGTTACGACCAAAGCAACCAGGCTATAACCCGCGCTATTATCGCGATAGCTCAGGCTCTGGAAATGGACACCCTGGCGGAAGGCGTCGAAACTCAGGAACAAGAAGCATGGCTAAAATCACACCAGTGCAGCCTGATCCAGGGTTATTTGTTTGCTCGCCCAATGCCGGTTGAAAATATATCTGTTTTACTCAATATGCCGCAATTATCCTGACGTATTAATATCCCCTGTCAGATCCTTCTTTCCCCAATAGTCGCTACGTTTGCACATCCCTGTGCAACACAACGCCTGTATATACCGGGATTTAGTTCAACGAAACTACTTCTTATGCGCTCCATCGCAGAATGGAGGGGTGGCTGTTTTTCTGCAACCACATAAATAAACCTGTTCGGTTTTTTCTGCGGTAAAGGCGACAGGTTCGATTCCTGTCCCTTCGTGGGAACCATCACAGTAGGGTTGTGTTTTACTGCGCCCGCAGGCGCACCAGTAATAGTCTTTACCTGCCTCAACATCGACGGCATAGGGTTCATTCTGACTGGCTATAGCTTGTTCACTCATGGTTTTCTCCTTTATTGGTCAAGTTTCTTTCATGTGCCTGGTTAAAATCTATCTCCGGGCCTTTAGGCACAACACCCGTGGGATTAATAGTCCTGTGACTGCCATAATAGTGGAGCTTAATGTGTTCCATATTGACCGTTTGTGCGACTCCCGGGTATTGGTACAGTTCCCGGGTATAGGCCCACAGATTGGGATAGTCAACTATCCGCTTTTTGTTACACTTAAAATGACCCACATACACCGGGTCAAACCGCACCAGGGTCGGAAACAGACGCCAGTCCGCTTCGGTGATGCTGTCACCTGTCAGATAACGTTGCTGTGACAAACGTTGCTCGATCTCATCCAGCGCCGCAAACAAATGATCATAGGCCTGCTCATAGGCCATCTGTGATTTTGCAAACCCGCTACGATATACACCGTTATTAATGTCGTCATACACCGTTTTATTTATTGCATCTATTTTATCCCGTTGTTGTCGCGGATAAAAATCCAGATCTGCTCTACCCCACTCATTAAATGCCGAGTTAAACATGCGAATAATTTCTGAGGACTCATTATTAACAATAGTCCTGCGTTTTTTATCCCACAGCACGGGCACGGTGACCACACCATCAAAATCAGCATCGACCATCTGATACAGTTCCAGCAAGGTCTTGCAGCCATTTACCGTGTCCCCGGTAGCTGCGGGATAGTCGGCAAAAATCCAGCTATGCTCAGGCATGAGGGGATGCACAACGGAAACTGAAATAATATCGTCCAGGCCCTTGATCGCACGATAAATCAGGCAGCGATGCGCCCATGGACAGGCATAGGACACATATAAATGATAACGTCCCGGTTCGGCCTTAAAGCCCCCTTCACCACTGCAACCGGGTGCGCCATCCCGCGTTACCCAGTGACGAAAACCTGATTCCCAGCGTATAAACTCACCGTTCAATACTCACCCCGAGCCATATAGTCAAAACACAGGAACACTATAAATTGAAAAAATAAATAAAAAAGCGCAAAATTTCGTTTATTCATATCGAATTTATAGATGTATTAGCCTATGAAAACTCCCCGCATCAGTATTGAGCAATGGCGTACCCTGCAGGCGGTCATAGATCAGGGTGGTTTCGCCCAGGCGGCAAAAAAATTACATCGTAGTCAGTCCTCGATCAGCTATACCGTGGCTAAATTGCAGGAACAACTGGCTATGCCTGTATTGGAGATCGAGGGTCGAAAGGCACAGCTCACCCCGGTCGGTGAAGCCCTTTTACGCCGTTCCCGACAACTGGTTCAACAGGCGCAGGAACTGGAAAATTTTGCCCATAGCCTGCAACAGGGCTGGGAAGCACAGGTAAACCTGGTGGTGGATACCGCCTTTCCCACCGACAAACTGATGCATGCACTGCGCCGTTTCGAACCACTGAGCCGGGGCTGCCGAGTCCAGCTTCGTGAAGTAGTGCTTTCCGGCGCAGAGGATGCGCTGGAAGAAGGTCGCGCCGATCTGGCTATTTGTGCCCATGTACCGGCTCGTTTCCTTGGTGAACCGCTACTTGAGATTGACTTCATTGCGGTTACCCATCCACAGCATCCCCTGCAACAGCTCAATCGGGACATCACGATCTCCGATCTGGAGGGCGAATTACAGGTGGTGATCCAGGATTCCGGCCTGCGTTACACCAAAAATATAGGCTGGCTGGGGGCAGAACACCGTTGGAGCGTCAGCAGCGTCGAAACGGCCGTCGCCGCCGTCAGTGAAGGGCTGGGTTATGCCTGGTTACCCAGGCACCGGATCGCACAAATGCTTGAAAACAGCCTGCTCCAGCCATTGCCCCTGGAACGGGGTAGCCATTACAAAGCGGCGCTCTATATTGTTCATGGCCGGAATCAGGAAAACGGTCCAGGCACACGGCTGCTGGCCAAACTTTTGCAGCAGGAAGTGACAGGCTGAGTCTCTGGCATTTTCTATTCATACGATGTACGGCTATCATTTGCAGGGTAAAAAACGTACCGTGGTTTCGATTTCAAGCAGCACATTCTTTAATTCGGCCAGTGTCACATCAATATCTTTTTCGGTTGTACCCGCATCCAGGGAGAAGCGAACGGCGCAATGGGCGTCTGCTTGCGAACATCCCATCGCCATTAACACATGGGTGGGTTTGGGAGAACCCGACTTACATGCCGACCCGGATGAAAAGGATATACCATGTTGATCCAGTGCCACCACGAGTGATTCACCCCGTAAACCCGGCAGGGTCATATTCAAGGTGTTGGGTAAACGTCGTTCAGGATGCCCGTTCAAATGAGAGTGAGGCACCAGTGTCTGAATCCCCTCCTGAAGCCGGTCGCGCAAGCGGGCCATAGCCGGGCTTTTTTGCAGACTCTGCAACGCCAGCTCCGCCGCCTTGCCCATGCCGACGATGGCCGGTACATTTTCCGTACCCGCACGCCGACCCGATTCCTGCTGTCCGCCATGAATTAATGACTCCAGCTCAACACCCTTGCGCACATAAAGCGCCCCCACACCTTTTGCGGCATGAAACTTATGCCCGGACAGACTCAACAAATCGACTTCCAGTTCTTCTATGTCGATAGGAATTTTTCCGGCTGCCTGCACCGCATCGGTGTGAAACAGTACCCCCCGCGCATGCGCTATCTGAACCAGTTGCCTGATGGGTTGAATAGTTCCGACTTCATTATTAGCCAGCATGATCGACACCAGGATCGTTTCATCTGTTAAGGCTTCTTCCAGTTGCTGTGACTGAATCAGACCCTCTCTGTCCACCTCCAGATAAGTGATCCGAAATCCCTGACGTTCGAGGAAAGCAGTGGTTTGTAAAATGGCCGGGTGTTCGATTCGGCTGGTAATGATATGGCGCCCGCTTGACGCTCGGGAAAACGCCACCCCCTTTAAGGCCAGATTATCAGCTTCACTGCCACCCCCGGTAAAGATGATACGTTTAGGCCGGGCGCCAATCAGCCGGGCTATTTGCCGCCGGGCTTTGTCAACCGCCTCACGCGCATCACGTCCCGTGCTGTGTATGCTGGAAGGGTTACCAAAAAGAGAGTCCAGATAGGGCAGCATCGCATCTTTCACGCTTTGGGCAATGGCGGTCGTGGCATTGTTATCCAGATAAATTTGCTGTTTGATTTTTTTACGGCTATGAGTCTTAAAGGTGAGGCCTGCTTCCCTTCCTTTCTGCGAATGAGCCAGGCGCGCTTTTACTTCTGCATTACCCGACTCTACTTTAAGCACCTCACAGAGCAGGGCCTTATAAACCGGAAAACCGGAAATCTCATCATAGTTGTCTAAATCCGTTAGCTCGTTGACGTTCCACTCCTGCCAGGCATGGGGACCCACCGGCGTCCCGCCGCCCATGTTGGCTTCGATGGCGCCGCGAACAATATCCTGGCTGACTCGGGCGCGAAAAGGCACCGCGCCTCTGGGCGTACGCACCTCGACCAAATCACCCTGCTCAATCCCTCGCTCTCGGGCATCGTCACTATTGATTTCCACCACAGGTTCGGGGTTATCCTTATTGAGGCCTTTTATTCCATGATGTTGCGAACGAAAGTCAGTCTGAGGACGCGCCCCGGAGTTGAAAACCAGGGGGAAATGCTGACTCAGTTCTGGCGCGGCCTGTGGGCCTTCAATAGGTTCGACGTATTTAGGCAGCGGTTCATAACCGTACTCTTCCAGTTTGCTGGACCAGATTTCGAACTTGCCACTGGGCGTTTCAAAACCAGGCTTGCCATCTGCTCGCAAGGCTCCTTTTTCATACTTTTTGTATTCCATCATCGGCGTAGGCAATTTAACCCAGCCACCGTGGCGCTGAATATCTTCCAGAGTATACGTTGAATCTTTTAATGCAAAACGGATCATGTCTTCTTCCGTTTGCGGGTAAAGGTGGCCATAACCCAAACGTTCGGCCAGTTCCGCCATGATCAAATAATCATTGCGCGCCTCGCCAACAGGTTCTATCAATTTTTCACGCAATCGAAAAATGGGGCCATACACCATGTACGAATCAATTTCAAACATGGTGGCCGCCGGTAGCACGATGTCGGCATAGGCGGCATCTGCTGTGAGTTGACGATCGATGCTGACCACAAAATCCAGTTTGGACAGGGTTTCACGCCAGACAGGTGTTTGCGGCCAGGAGGTCAGCAGGGAGGCGCCGTGAATGATCAGACCGCGAATGGGATAGGGTTCACCATGAAGTACGGCATCGACCAGGCCGGAAGCATGCGATTCCCCGCGATAGTCACTGTAGATCGGAAACTTGTCACGCGCCGCCGCTCGCGGTAGATCCGGGTTTTGCTGATTACAGGATCGGTTAATGGGAAAGTGCTGGTCACGCATGGCCAGCCCTGTTCCACCGGGCGTATCAAGATGACCGCTGATAGCAAAGAGGCTTAAGACCGCGCGAATCGCCTGAATGCCACTGTTGGAATATTCTAAACCGGTGTACATAACCGGTGCCGCACCCGTCGCCCTGGCGATACGCCGGGCCAGATCCCGGATTTTGTCTGCCGCCACACCGGTAATTTTTTCAACCACTTCGGGACGAAAATGCTGGACATACGTTACCAGTTCATCAAAACCGAGCGTCCATTGGTCTACAAATTTTTCATCATACAAGTCTTCATCGATCAACACGCCCATCATGGACAACGCCAGCGCACCATCCGTACCCGGACGAATGGGAATCCACTCAGCACCGGTGCGTTTGGCCGTTTCTGTGTAACGCGGATCGATAAGCACAATATCACAACCGCGTTTCGCCGCCGCTTCAAGGCGAGCCATATCCAGTGGCGGGGAGTCGGTAGCCGGATTCGTCCCCCAAATAACCAGCAACTCTGCATTTTCCATGTCGGTGTACATATTGATCAACATGCTGCCGAGAGTCACGTCAGGCGCAATCATGGCAAAAGAAACGTAACACAGCGCACCCACGCCCATGGTGTTGGGTGAACCAAAAGGAAACAGAATATTCGAGGCCGAGGAAACGGCGACCCCTTTTGGCTGGTACATGTCGCAGAGTGAAAGTTCGAATGCGCCCCGCCCCGTATAAATAGAAACGGCCTCCGGTCCTGATTCCGTTTTGATGGCATTAAGATTTTTGACGATGCAATCATACGCCTCGTCCCAACTGATGCGCTCAAAGGCATGGCTGCCTTTTGGCCCCACTCGTTTCATGGGATATTTCAAACGCTGTTCGGAATAAATGATTTCCGGGGCATGCTGTCCCCGTCGGCAGATCATCCCCAGTTGATGGCTTTTGTCGGCGCGAATATCCACCATTTTGCCATCCTGCATTCCCGCTTCTATCCAGCAACCGGCGGGGCAAATACCACAGACGCCTTTTTTCCATTCAATCGCACGTTTGTCCACATTGTCCCCCTTTATTAATCGATAGGCTCAGCAAATTTATGCGGCTCAAGATAGCACACCTCATGGCTCAAAAACCTTGAAATTTCACTCACCATAAACATCCTCTGCCCGGCAAGGGCTATCACGAATGAGCAGAATAACCTGCCCCCTATTTTAAAATTGGCACATCGTTTCGCAGTTTAAAAAACTGTCCCTTCGTACAGGTTCATTGGCAGCAAATTCCTGAAATAATACCCTCCATAGTGGCTGTCTTTGTAGCAAAAAAGCTGTCCGTTATTTCATCCAATGTAAGCAGGGCCTGATTATGTTAACGTTACGCAAAAATGAGGAACGGGGACAGGCCGACCACGGCTGGCTGGATACTCGTCATACCTTTTCATTTGCAAACTATTATGATCCTGCCCACATGGGGTTCTCGGCATTGCGGGTGATCAATGATGATCGGGTTGCCCCTGGAGGCGGGTTTGCTACTCACCACCATAGTGATATGGAAATAATAAGTTATGTACTGGAGGGTGCGCTGGAACATAAAGACAGCATGGGTAACGGCTCCGTCATCCATGCGGGTGAGATTCAGGTGATGAGTGCCGGCAGTGGAATAACGCACAGCGAATATAACCCTTCTCATCGCCATGCCATGCGTTTTCTACAGATCTGGATTATCCCTGACAAACAGGGGTTAACACCATCTTATCGGCAACCCGAGATCACGCTCGAATCCAGGCAGGGTAAGCTGTGCCTGATCGCATCAGACACACCAGGCAACGGGGCCGCCAAAATTCATCAACGGGCCGATGTTTATGCCGGCGAAATAACACACGGGGATGTTGTCAGGCATATTTTTACCTCCGGACGAAAAGGCTGGCTACAAGTTGCCAAAGGGAATGTACGCTTAAATGAGATTGCCCTGGGAGAAGGCGATGGCGTGGCGATGAGTGATGAGCGTGAAATTATACTTATAACAGGAACCGAAGCTGAAATAATTTTATTCGATCTGCCATAAATTTCCTGTACACAAACAAGAAAAATTCAGACAACTATCTATATTGACTTCCATCAGGAGGAATAGTGATGAGCACTAAAAACGAGTATCCAGGCGCTGATATAACCGTATATTTTGAAGCAAAAAAATGCATTCATGCCCGGGTTTGCGTACTAACCTTACCGAATGTTTTCAGGGTCAATGTAAAAGGCCCCTGGATAGTCCCTGACAATGCCGATGCAGAGGACATTGCGGCCCTGGCGCATAACTGCCCTTCAGGGGCGATCACATATAAACGGCATGACAAAGACAAGCAGGAGCAGCCCCCGTTCACCAACCTTATCAAGGTACTTGAAAATGGTCCGCTGGCTGTTTTAGCCGATGTCGATATGGGTGACAGTGAACCGCTTATACGCACGACCCTGTGTCGTTGTGGGGCATCTGACAAGAAGCCGTTCTGTGACGGCAATCACGAGAAAGCCGGCTTCTCGGCCAGTGGCGAAACTGAAGCCCGGGAATCTGAACCGCTGGCCGAACAAAAAGGGAAACTCACCATTACACCCTTAGAGAATGGCCCACTAATGTGTAAAGGCAATATGGAAATTTGTTCGGGCACGGGACGAAGGCTCAACCGCACCCAGCAAACATCGCTATGCCGCTGTGGCGCATCAAAAAGCAAGCCCTATTGTGATGGCGCGCATGTGGGAATTGGATTTACCACCGCATAGTCAGGCAAGATCAAGGCTGAATAATTTATCAAACGATCCCGTAACGGGCAGCTTTGGCCACGGCCTGCGAACGGTTTTTGACATTAAGTTTTTTATAAATGTTATTCAGATGAAACTTTACTGTTCGTTCAGATATTGAAAGAATAACGCCAATTTCCCATGCGGTCTTACCTTCATAAGCCCACTTCAGGGTTTCTCTTTCTCTCGCGGTAAGATCGGGAAGCGCTTCCGGTACCCGGACTGTTTCATCTATTCTTACGATAACTTCATGGATGTGCGGCAGTATGTACTCAACAATGGCAAGATACTCCTCATCGACTTTGTGTCCGCTGGTTTCGAGTGACATGAGGGTATCGACCTTGTCTTCCTGCCGGGTATGACTCGAATAGGTGACCCCTTCTTTTAATCCGAAATCCTCGGCTGTATTGATAAAAGCCCTTAATCTGTTCGTCATCTCAATCTTGCTATACGCCTCCTTCCATGTGAACGGCCCATTTACATGGGTGCTCGCGATGGCGATAGGATCTAGCAGAAAGAGCTTGTCTTTGTAATAATTTCGCAGCCAACCTTCCGGATAACTGTGGTTGACGCTCTCATCAAGCAGCGCCGCCCCGTTTTTATCAGCTTTGCGACAAAGAATGGCGGCATTAAATGGAATGATCTCATTGAGCTGATCAATGATTCTCAACACATCCTCCCGAGATTGCGCATACAGACAATCGTTCATGATTCTCATCAGCTTTTTCAGCTCAGGGGGTTTAAGTTTTAGGTCAGACATTCAGGATCTTCCTTTAGTACCTTAGAAATGATTTTCTGTGCATTTTGCAGGAAATTATTTCGTGAAGGTACTTATCTTGTGGTTTATCCAGGTTGGAGCTAATATAAATTTTTATTATTCGATGTGGTATGCTCCCCAGCTATCATAATCGTCTTTAATATTAATCGTTGCATAAGTATTTGCATGTATTTTATCCCCTCACCCCCACCCTCTCCCAGAGGGAGAGGGGGCTATGGTGCAAATACTTAT
>DRJN01000159.1 GCA_011052165.1 Gammaproteobacteria bacterium | reverse complement strand
GTTTAGAAGTGAAAACTGGGTGGCCTCACCGTTCGGGGCATTGGCTACACCAGATATGGAAGAAGTGTTTCGTGATGTTATTGAGTCACCACTACGAGATAACGCAAACCAGGCTTTGGTTGATTGTGTAATGGATGCAATGAGACATGGGGTTGTTACATATCCTGGTCTTAAGAAATCCCTGTGGGGACTGGTTAAAAACCATACCCGGCGGCCTGGCATTCGAGGAACGGCGCTTCAAATACTTCTTCGCGACTCTTTGGGCGACTCAGATCGGAATGAAAACTTCCTGACATTGCTGGATGAGCTTAATAGAGGGGGTATTGAAGACCGGGATGACAACCTGCTGGGGATACTATTAACTGACTTATACCCAACGGTATTGTCTGTAAATCAGGTGCTGGACTATTTACATTTGCCAAAAAATGATCGCCTGATTGGCAGTTATCATTATTTCTGGAGTCACGAATTAGTCAAAAAAACCTCAAAAGAAATGATTGCTGAGTTACTGGATCAATTGTGCGACCGGAAAGAGTTAAAAGAGTTTCTGCATCATTCTTATAGATTTCTTGATTTGCTGGGTGAGTTATTGGTTGACGGCCTCCGCTACTGGGGAGATGACATAAGTGGCTCGCGCTTGTATGACTGGCTGGGCATTGGATTAGATAAATACGGGTCCTCAGTGCTTAGGGCAGTGGACGAAGCTAAGCCAGGGGTAACTGTGCAGCAGTGGATAGCCGAACGGCCAGATCGTTACAAGGCAATTTTGCAGGAAGGCGCAAAACGCTATGGCAGTGGAAAAAATGAGAAGGTATCTACACACAGTATTTATGCCAGGCTATTTTATGCGGGGGCCCCTGCTGGTATAGGTCACTGGTATCTGGATCAAGCAGCCGAGTATAAAACCGGTGATATTGCCGAAGACTATTTCACACAAGCAGTAATCACCCTCTGGTCGGATAGAGTTCCATCTGATCTTACTTTAGATGATATCTATATTTGGTTGCAGGAACATCCGCAATTCGGGGAAATTCTTGAAGGTATGTTGGTTGAGAAGGATATTGGCAGGCGAATAGAGCGCGCTATAAAGAAAGATGAGCGCCGAAGAATAGATCAGAAAAATAAATCCGAATGGATTACTCAGCTTGTCAAGTATAAAGAAGAAATCAGGCAGGGAACTGCACCGCCCGCAATATTTCACGATCTTGCCTTCGCATACCGTGGATATATGGTGGAGGCAACGGGTGATACGCCGCATGAACGGTTAGAATCGGTGCTTCCTGGTCGACGCGATTTGTATGAAGCCGTATTAGAAGGGTTGGTAAATACAAAAAATCGTGATGATTTACCGTCAGTAGAGGAAACCATAGCGGCTGTAGCAGTTGGGAAAACGTACTACATTGGTTACGCAGTGTTGGCTGGATTGGATGAGATATGTGCTCACAATCCAGACGATCTGAGTTTGGTAACCACTCGTCAATATAAACATGCATTGGCATTTTATTTTACAGCTGCAACCGGTGATAAAACTGATTGGGTGGAGAAGCTTGTAAAGAGCAACCCCAGCCTGGTTAGTGAGGTTTTCATACAATATGCAGTTGCCTGTCTGAAGGCCAAAAAAGACCATGTTAGCGGTATCTATCAGTTAGCTCATGATGAGCTATGGAAAGGGGTGGCTGTTCGGTCTGCAATACCTCTGTTGGAAAAGTATCCGGTTCGGGGGAAAACAGTACAAATTAACAGTTTGGATTATCTGCTTAAAGCGGCGTTGAGATATGACCATGAACGGTTGTCGGTATTAGTAGATAAAAAACTTCAGTTTTCCAGCATGGACGTCATGCAGCGTAGCCGCTGGCTGGCAACAGGCCTATTATTGAGTCCTGATAACTACGAGGAAATAACATTCGAATTCATGGGGAACAGTTCTGCGCGAATAAGCGCCATTGCAGGATTTTTAACAACAAGGCATGAACAATGGCAGCCTGATGATGAGTTGCCTGAAACAACTATCGGAATGTTGATTCAGAAACTGGGAAGTTGTTTTAAACCCTGTAAATTTTCAAGGTCTGGTCGAGTTACGCATGAAATGGATGCGGCTGACCTCGTGTCAGGCTTCATTAATAATTTGTCCGGTAGGGGAAATGCTGAAGCAACTCGTGAACTGGAACGTTTATTGGGTTTGCCCGAACTAAAACAATGGAGTGATGCCTTGCGCGGGGCTCTATATCACCAATGCAAGCTCGCAAGGGACGCATCATTTCTGCCGCCTAATATTTTTCAAGTAAAGAAAACACTTAACAATGCCGAACCTGCAAATTCTGCAGACCTTATGGCGGTTGCATTAAGTCATTTAAGTGATATTGCACGCCAAATCCGTGATGGTAGTACGAATGATTTCAAACTATACTGGAATACAGATTCACACGACAAACCTATGTCTCCAAAAGTCGAAGAAGCATGCCGTAATGCGCTTCTGTCGGATTTGCGGCAACGATTGGCACCTCTAAAAATCGACGCTATTAAAGAAGGTTATTATGCAGATGATAAGCGAGCTGATATCAGAGTCTCGTACAATGGAGT
>DRJN01000158.1 GCA_011052165.1 Gammaproteobacteria bacterium | reverse complement strand
TGGCCTGCTGCCCCTGACTAAAGGATTCCTGTGACACATTCACATCCCCCAGGGACAGGCCGATATTATTCATCATTTCCCTCAAACGCGGGACAGCGGATTCGAGCGCATCCCGTACCTGCTGATTGGGCGCCGCAAAAGCAATACTGGCGTGATCCTTATGCAGCTGGATGTGAACGTCCAGTCTGCCCAGTTCCGGCGGATCCAGCCGAATGTTGGCTGACTGAAGGTGATGCCCCACCATCCACTGCAACCGATCGCCCATAGCCTGATTCCAGCCCGGATGCTGCAAGGGCACATTCAATGCCGGGGGCGACTGACCCGGCACGGCATCCGCTTTTATGATCGGCCCGGCAGGAAGGCCCGCCGCCAGATTCAAGGCATTGTTATGCACAGATGAAGCGGGTAGCGGCGGCGGGCTGGCGACTTCTGTTCCTCCCTGCTGCTTCAGAAGAGAGCTGAACTGAGGGCCATCCTTGCTGTTCGTCACAGCCTGTATCAATTGCTGTTGCTGACGAGTCATCAGTGTCTCATCCACATCCAGAGGATCATCAGCGTTGGCATTGGGCGCCAGGCCATTCACTTCATTCCCGGTATTGGCCCCGGTGGTATTGATCCCGGTATTGCTGGCCGTCAAAGGGTTCACCGTTGTTGTCTGTCCTGGCGCCGACAGGCTGGTGGCGGCATTATTATGAACCTGGAATATTTCGAGCGGGAGCATGGTCGCCTGTGTCGGACTTGCCATGTCTGGCGGCGAATCTTTGCCGGGATCCGGCTTCGGATCCGGGGTTGAATCCGGATCCGAAGCCGGATCAGAATCCGAACCCGATTTCGTAGAATGTAGTTGTGCCTTCAGTAATTTGGGGAAACCGCCACTGCTGTCAGTGGACTCCACATCTGTGGCGTTTCCTTCTGTATTCGAAGCTTCCCTGTTCGGGCTGGCCGCCGCTGTGTTCGCCACGATAGGCATGGATCCTGACATGATTCCTCACATTCACATTAATTGTTCCTGTCAGGATAAAATGCAAGGCATATGCCAGTTTTGCCAGCCAAGTTGAGTCTTGCGGGTTACTCCAGTGTTGAATAATGACGCTTGCCCGCCCGATCATCGATTTCACGTTGCTGAATTTTTTCTGCCTGCCGCTCTTCATTTACCTGTAGCCGTTGAATGGTTTTATCCAGAACCTGGGTGCGTATATGCTTTTCACGCCACTGCGCAGTCACCGTGTGGCAGGTCTGCGCAGACTGATCCACCTGTCGACGCTGCTGGCGAATAGCTTCATCCAGTTGTTGTATAAAAGACTGATAGGCCTGCAACTGCGCCCCGTCTATGCCATTTTTAGCATGGCGATAAAAACGTTGCTGATATTCTTCCCGGTAGCTAAAGAGTTCCTGTAAGCGGCCCTGCTGCTGGCCCAGTTGAGTCTGAGACTGGCCCAGTACTCGCGCGGCCTGCTGTTCATGCCGGGAAGCCAGATTTTTCAGTGGCTGGATACGACTGGATTTTTTCATAGTGACCGCCTTCTTATTGATTGCATCCTCATCCCTGCACTGTTAGCGTCCCTGAATCAATTTTCTACATACCCTAACCTGGATAAACCACAAGATAAGTATTAATCGTTGCAACAATGAATCCTTTTGCGTTTATTGGTGTTCCTTTGCGGACAGATAAACTTTTGACTTTTAAAAAACTTTCGTGGGAATCACTCTAATTTAATAATCTCACTGTGCGACAGCCAGGGGAACGGTAGCGCCGGTCTCTTCCTGCTGCGCCGCATGGGCAAAGACATCAACCAAACCTTGCAAGCTCTGTTCCCAGTTTACCGCTTTACGCAG
This sequence comes from Gammaproteobacteria bacterium, assembly GCA_011052165.1. GTDB lineage: Bacteria > Pseudomonadota > Gammaproteobacteria > UBA6429 > Thiohalophilaceae > JAADGZ01. Next base: position 11,017 of record DRJN01000158.1, on the reverse strand, counting down.
ATCCTGCTGCAAAAACTGCATCATCTGTGGTTGCATCATGATGGACTCGTCGATGCGGGTATCGTTGCCCTGGGAATAGGCGCCCACGGAAATTAAATCCAGGTTACGCTGATAGACCGAATAAATACGCTTAAAGTTCTGCACAATACTCATGTGTGCGGGATCGACAATATCGACCATGGCGCGGCTGATCGAGGCTTCCACGTCAATCGCCGGATAGTGTCCCCCATCCGCCAGCGCGCGGGAAAGAACAATATGACCATCAAGAATGGCCCGCGCCGCATCGGCGATGGGATCCTGTTGATCATCGCCTTCGGTCAGTACGGTATAAAACGCCGTAATCGAGCCGCCCCCCGGGCGACCGTTACCGGCCCGTTCAACCAGTTGCGGCAGACGTGCAAATACTGAGGGCGGATAACCCCTGGTCACCGGGGGTTCACCAATCGCCAGTGCAATTTCCCGTTGCGCCTGGGCAAAACGGGTCAGGGAATCCATTAATAATAAAACATGCTTGCCCTGATCCCGAAAGTATTCAGCAATGCTGGTCGCCAGCATGGCGCCATGCATGCGCATGACCGGCGTCTGATCCGACGGCACGGCGACGACTACCGCACGGGCCATACCTTCCGGACCCAGGATATTATCAATGAATTCCTTTACCTCCCGGCCACGCTCACCGATCATGCCGACGACAATCACATCGGCCGTGGTATAACGCGTCATCATGCCCAGCAGAACACTCTTACCCACCCCGGAGCCTGCGAACAGACCCATACGCTGTCCCCGACCCACGCTCAGCAACGCATTGATGGCGCGCACGCCCACATCCAGCGGCGCACTGATGGCGGCACGCGTCAGTGGGTTCACCGGCGTACCTATCAATGGCTTGTTTTCAGTGGTTTCAAGCGGTCCCTTGTTATCCAGTGGCCGGCCGGAACCATCCAGTACCCGCCCCAGCATGGCATCACCCACCTCGGCCTCATACAAATGTTCACTCGGAATGACGCGGGCGTTGGGGTGGATACCGCTGAGGCTCCCGATGGGCATCAGATACAGACGTTCCCCCGAAAACCCGACCACCTCGGCTTCGATATCGCGACCATCCTGACTCGCCACCATGCAACGTGCGCCGATCACAGACTGACAGCCCACCGCTTCAAGCGTCATGCCAACCATGCGGCTCAGGCGGCCTTCCACCACCACATGGTCAATATTAACCAGCCGCGATTCAATCAACTGCAAGCCGTCAATCCAGGACTGGCTGCGCTGGCGCAGATGATTTATCTCAGTCACGGGCGCGCTCCCCGCCCATAATCCCGGTAATCACCCGTTGCAACCGCATTTCGACACTCGCATCGATGGTCGAATTTTCACTATTGATTTTACACCCCCCCCGGTCCAACAGGGGATCTTCAATCATTCGCCAGGTCTGACTGTCATCGTCATCATGCAGCGACAGTACCTCCCGCACCAGCACCGCATCATCAGGATGCAGGAAAACCCGGATTTTTCTTGCCATCACCGGCAGCGCTTTCAAGGCATCACGCACCACCGCCACCACCTGACCGGGATCCGCATGCAGTTCACGGCGAATAATCTGGCGCGCGACCGCCATGGCCAGTTGCGCCGTCTGCTCAATGACCTGCTCATCCAGTTCATCAAGGGGCGTATCCAGCGTCTGGATCAATTCCTGAAACGTTTCGGCCTTTTGTCTGACATCTATTTCCCCTTTTGCCACTCCCTTTTCATAACCATCACGGTAACCCCGGTCATGACCTTCTGTGTAAGCCTGTTTCTGGATGGACTCGATTTCAGCCGCCGTGGGAAGTCTGCTGCCGATCTTGTTGCTCGTCTGCTCGCCCACATCAGGAAGCTCCCAACGCTCGTAGGCCGTCGTTCCCTTGCGTGGGGGCATCGCGGTATCAGACAAAATCATCTCCTCCACCACCCAGCGAAATTTCACCCGAATCAGCCATGCGGCGGGCGATAGACAGGATTTCCTTTTGAGCGGCTTCGACTTCACTCAAACGCACCGGCCCTTTGGCTTCCAGATCATCACGCAGCATTTCCGCAGCACGCTTGGACATGTTTTTGATAATTTTCTCCTTGACGCCCTCATCCGCCCCCTTCAGGGCAATGATCAGATTCTCGGAAGAAATTTCACGCAGCAGCGCCTGAATACCGCGATCATCCACATCAATGAGGTTATCGAAGACAAACATCAGATCCTGGATATTCTGTCCCAGTTCCTCATCCACTTCTTTGAGTTTTTCCATCACCTGACTTTCCACCGATGACTCCAGGAAATTAAGCAGGTTAGCCGCCGTCTTGATACCGCCCATGCCGGCGGATTTCAGACTGTCAGAATTACCGGCAAACTGTTTCTCCAACATTTCATCCAGCTCATGCAGGGCTGAGGGTTGAATACCGTCCAGGGTAGCCACCCGAATCAGCACATCGGTTTGCATATTCTCAGGCAGTGCCGCCAGAATTTCCGCCGCATGATCGCTTTCAAGATAGGAGAGAATAATGGAAATGATCTGCGGGTGCTCAAGGCGGATCATTTCCGCCACGGCCCGCGCCTCCATCCATTTCAGGGTTTCCAGTCCCTTGGCATCGTGACCCATGAGAATGCGATCGATAATATTGCCAGCCTTGTCCTCTCCCAGCGCGCTAACCAGCACATTACGCAGATATTCTTCGTTGCCAATACCCAGCGCCGTCTGCTCATCCACCGTATCGCAAAACTCGCTCAGCACATCGTCCACCGTATCACGGCCAATACTGCCCAGCCCGGCCATCGCCTCACCGATTTTCTGGACTTCCTTGGGATTCAGCAGCTTCATAATTTCCGCCGCATCCTGTTCACCCAGGGTCATCAAGAGCACGGCCGTGCGCTCGATGCCCGTCAGTTTCTTTTTTTGTTTTGCATCATCTGCCATAAGCTTCAGTCTTCAAGCCAGCCCTTCACGACCTGCGCAACCCGCTTCGGCTCCTGGCTGGCGAGCGACTTGGCCATATTCAGGTTGTCTTCATAGGTTGACGGTTTGGGCAGACGCCCACCGCCTTCGTGACTCAGGGTCAGTTGATCTTCGGAAATCTCTTCACCGCTTTCATTGAGCAGGATCTGCTTTGGCTGGGTGGCAAGATGACGCATGATCGGACGCAGAACCCCAAAGACCAGGAAGATCACCATGACGGCGGCCGCCACTTGTTTGAGTACCGACCAGAACCAGGAGTGTTCCCAAAATGGGATATCCGGGACTTTCGGCATTTCTTCAGCCGGCAGGAAGGCTGCATTAATGATCTTGAGACTGTCGCCTCGCATCGCATTAAAGCCGACCGCCTCTTTTATCAGGCTGCTAAAGCGCGCCAGTTCCACCTCCGTATAGGGAATCTCGATGGGCTTGCCTTTTTTATCCTTCCCGGTTTTCATATCCAGCACCACCGCGATGGAAAGACGACGAACCCCCCCGGTGCTGTGGCGGATATGGCTGATCGTCTTGTCAAGCTCGAAGTTCCGTACCGAACGTTTCTTTAGCCTGCTTGGACCTTCAATGACCCGGCTTTTCTCGGCTCCCTTGCCCGTTACCTTTTCCGGTGCCACAGCCTTGCCCGGAGGTTCATTGGTCAAGGCGCCCGGAATACCCACATCACTCTGTACGCCCTTGCTCTGTTCTTCTGTAGTCTGCTCGCTACGCAGAGCGGGTAAATCCGGGTTAAACTGTTCCTGGGTCGATTCAGTCTGGGTGAAATCCAGATCGGCATTCACCTGGGCACGCACACCATTAATACCCACCAGCGGCGTTAACAAATGTTCGATACGCTGAATGTAGTTCTGCTCCACCTTATGGGTGTATTCAAATTCATTGGCCGTCATACCCAAATTATTTTTATCGTCATCCGATGACAATAAACGTCCCTGATTATCGACCAGGGTAACCTGTGAGGCTTCAAGATTGCTCACACTGGCGGCTACCAGATGGGTGATAGCGGCAATCTGTCCCTTTTCCAGACGCCGCCCTGGCGCCAGTTTAATCATCACTGAGGCAGTGGGCTTCTTGCGGTCGCGCACAAAAACGGATTCCTTGGGCAGGGCCAGATGGACGCGGGCATTCTCGATCGCAGAAATGGACATGATAGTACGCGCCAGTTCACCTTCCCGCGCCCGCTGGTAACGTACATTCTGGATAAAGGCGCTGGAACCGAAACCCTGTTCCTTATCCATGATTTCAAAACCTTCGCCGCTGCTTTGCGGCAGGTTTTCCGCCGCCAGCTTCAACCTTGCTTCACTGGCCTTGCCGGATTCAACCATGATGGCGCCGGAATCCGGATCCAGACGAAATTTAATATTATTGTGTTTCAGCACCTTGGCCATCGCCTGAGCATCCTGACCCGTAACGTTGCTGTAAAGGATAGTAAAGGTCGGTGTCTGTGACCATAGAACCACGGCAACGCCAATGGCAATGCTGGCGGCCAGTCCCACCAGCAGGCCCAGCTGGCGTACCATCGGCAACCCCAGCATTCCCATGAATGGCCCACTAAACTGTTCTGATTTTACCAGATCCATATTTCTCTTCGTTGGCTATGTGCGTAAGTAACAGGAAAAAAAGCAGCTTGTTTCAGGCAGGATCATCATATCGGCATGTTCATAATCTCCTGATAGGCATTCACCAGTTTATTACGCACCTGTAGCATCGCCTGAAATGACACATTCGACTTTTGCAGGGCTATCATCACTTCTGACATCTGCACATTGGAATCGCCTTGCTGAAAAGCATCTGAAAGTTTTTTGGCATCCATTTGCGACTCGTTGACCTTATCGATGGATTGTTTCAACAATTCAGAAAAGTCACCTGCGCTCCCTGATCCGGCAACAGTTTCACTGCTTTTTACCTGCGCCGCGCTGGCCATGGCGCGCATTTGCAGCAACAGTGCATCGGAAGTCATTACATTTGTCATATCAACACCCTGGAGAGATTAGAGTTATCTTCGTCAAAAGTTTGCCGCCCAATAGCATTATGCAGTTTCCAGACCAGCGGCACCCAAATCAGCGACGCCCTGATCGGCGGAATGAATATCCGAACTACCCGGCACAATAATGCCGGCTTCACGCATGCGCGCCAGTTTATAACGCAGCGTACGCTGGCTGATCCCCAGGCGCTCCGCCGTGAGCTTGCGACTGCCATGAGCATCGCGGATGGCACTCAGAATCAGATCCCATTCACGCTGTTTCAAATCCGAATTCAGTGATTCATCTCCGGGTTCACCGTGTGTTTTTGCCGCTAATGCTGAGCTGGATGAACGGCTGATGGTCAACATTTCGTTCTGATCCGGCACAGGATTCAGCCCGGAATTTGCGCCGGGAGTCGAAGTGAAGCAGGTCGTGACCCCTTCAAAATGCAAGTCCTGCTCACTGATGACCGCATCGCTGTGTAAAATCAGCGCCCGCTGAATAACATTATCCAGTTCCCGAATATTACCGGGCCAGCGATGACGCAGCAGACCGGTGCAGGCCTCATCCGACAACTCCGGAATGATCTGCGTAGAGCTACGGGCATGTTTTTCCAGCAGGCGCTTTGCCAGGGGCACAATATCGCCACGGCGTTCGCGCAAGGGACGCAGGTTCAGAGGGAAAACATTAAGCCTGTAAAACAGATCCTCACGGAACCGGCCTTCTGCCACCACACTTTTTATGTCACGGTTCGAGGTCGCCAGCACTCTCACATCCAGCTTGATCATCTCAGTACTGCCGAGGCGTTCCACTTCACGTTCCTGCAACACCCGCAGCAGTTTAGCCTGCAGACCCAGATCCATTTCTGAAATCTCATCCAGCAACAGGGTGCCACCCTGTGCCTGTTCGAACTTGCCCGGACAGGCCTTGTAGGCGCCGGTAAACGCCCCTTTTTCATAGCCAAACAGCGTCGCTTCCAACATATTCTCAGGAATGGCAGCACAATTTATCGCCACAAAGGGCTGATCATGACGCGACGAGTGACGATGAATAAACTGCGCCAGCACTTCCTTGCCGACGCCGCTCTCGCCGCTGATCATAATGGTGGCATCACTGTCCGCGACCTTCATGGCGATACGCGCCAGTTCCTGTGAGGCCTCATCGACCACTATCATGTCCTCATCCGCTCGCACGGATCCAATGTACTGACCCACCATGTTGACCAGTACCTCAGCTTCAAAAGGCTTGACCATATAGTCTGCAGCACCATCACGCATGGCATCCACCGCCTGCTGGATAGTGCCATAGGCGGTCATCAGTATCATGGGGATATCCGGAAACTGCAGCCTGACTTTTTTCAGTAAACTGTGACCGTCCATTTTCGGCATGTTGATGTCACTAATGATCAAGTCCACCGCTTCATCTTCAAGGAGGCGCAGCGCCATCCGTCCGTTTTCCGTTATACACACTCTATAACCGGCTATCTGTAGCGTATCCCGCAGGGCTTCTGCCAGGGACTCATCGTCTTCAACGACCAGAATGCTTAAATCCATCGTCATACTCATTCCTCATTGCAAAATTATCAGGCAATCTGTTGTATATTTTTCGGGTTATCCTGTAGGGATGCGATCGATGTTGCTTCGAACTGCTGAGCCGACTGAAAAATGGGCAGGTGCAAACTGAAAGCACTACCCTCGCCTATTTTCGATACCAGCTTCACCTCACCCCTGTGCGCACGGGCGATGGCCTGCACCACCGCCAACCCCAACCCGGTGCCATCCTTGCGGGTAGTATAAAAAGGATCGAATAATTTGCGCTGCGCCTCCGGCGCAATGCCGGGGCCATTATCCGAGATTCGCAACTCCAGTTGCCCCCCCTCATCCGCCAACGCCAGCGCCCTGAGTTCGCCATGCGAATCCATGGCCTGAATAGCATTGACCGCAAGGTTGATCAGACCACTTAAAATCATCTGCCGATTACCGTAGAGCCGATAGCCGGCCGTTTCATCTTTCCACTCATAATGGATATGGCTGGACTGTAACTGTGCTTCCAGCACCTGTTGCAGATCGGCCAGCAGCACATCGGCGGTAAAGAATTCTTCTCCATTTTTACCGCTACGGGCGTAGACCAGCATGTTGTCCACCAATTGTTCCAGATGGCGCAGCCGGGAAAATATTTTTTTTCCCACCTGCTGTCGCTGTGAATCTTCCATGTGCGAACGTTTCAGATTAGAGGCATAAAGCATCGCGCAGGACAGGGGGGTACGAATCTGGTGCGCCAGTGAAGCCGCAGTTTCCCCCATTGAAGCAAGACGCTGCTGCTGGGCCAGCCGATCCTGCAACATGCGCATTTCGGTCACATCGGTGATCAGAAGGATCTGACCGGGCTCCGTTCCCAGTGGGCAGGTGGAAATATTGACCCGGCGGCCATCGGCCAGTGAGACTTCATGGCCATCATCGCAGCGGGGGGCAAAGGCGCGACCAATCACTTCGCTCCAGCTGATTCCCAGCAGAGGCTGACCCAGCAGCTCTTCCGCCGCGGGATTGTTCTCACGGATAATGCCTTCGCCATCAAGGACAATAACCCCCCCGGGAAGCACATCCAGCAAGAGGCTCAGGCGGCTGGCCAAACGTTCCTTTTCGGTCAGCTCTTGAATACGCTCATCGCGCGCTGCCTGTAGTTCTTCATTAAGATCGGCCACGCGGATCTCAAGCTGCCGGTAGGATTCGCTCAACTGACTGGAGAATTCGTTGAAGATCGCAAAGGCGTCTTTCAGGCTCTGCGAATCAGTGCTGTCGTGCTGCATGGGAAGTTCCTGTCATTGCCTGAAATCTGACACCAAAGGCGGCGCCACAAGGATATGAGCAAGAACTATGCCTGATTTATTTTGTTAGTAATTACAGAGGGATAGAAACGGGAATAAAAAGAGAGTCAATTTTGTGGCGAAAATTGAGGCCACGATAAATAGAACTGATGTGAATAACGCAGAGAAGGTGAGGATTATTATTTTGAAATAAACTAACTGCTTTGTAGCAAGCTACCAGGGCATTGAATTGCTTTGGATATAATTCCAGCGTGCTGATGGGTTTCGCTTCGCTCTACCCATCCTACGCAAGGGCAAAAGTAGGATGGGTAGAGCGAGAAGCGAAACCCATCAGTAGCGCGAAGCGAAACCCACCCTCGAGGGTAAAAGTAGGATGGATAGAGCGAAGCGCGAAATCCAGTAGGGAAACCCATCAGCCTCTATTCAGCAAGCCTTATCCACTCGTTGCAGGCCATACTTGCGCATTTTTTCTACCAGCGTCGTACGGCGCATATTCAGGCGTTTAGCCGCATGGGCGACCACCCCATCGGCATCATCCAGCGCCTGTCTGATAAGGGAGGATTCCAGGTTAATCATATGCTCTTTAAGATCCAGACCGTTTGCGGGGATGCGCAACGGCGCATCCAGCGCCTGTGGCATCAGCATCTGTCCAACCATCTGTACCTCCGGCAGTTCCGCCACCGGTAAATCATGGCGGAATTTCTCTGGCAGGTCACGCAAATCCACTACGCCATTGGGAAACATAATAATCAGCCGTTCAATCAGATTGGACAGTTCACGCACATTGCCCAGCCATTTATACTGACACAGTGCGGTGATGGTATTTTGGGTCAGGCGCACCGATCCCCGCTGTTCATATTCCATGCGCGTGATGAGTTCTTCGATCAGCAGGGGAATATCCTCAATGCGTTCACGCAGCGGCGGCATTTCAATGGGGAAGACATTCAGCCGGTAGTACAGATCTTCACGAAAACGCTCTGCCGCAATTTCCTCTTCCAGATTGCGGTGGGTAGCCGCAACAATGCGGACATTGGCGGTAATGCTTTTATTACCGCCGACGCGTTCAAATACCCGTTCCTGAATAACCCGCAACAACTTGACCTGCATGCTCAGGGGCATATCACCGATTTCATCCAGAAACAGCGTGCCGCCGTTGGCCATTTCGAAACGCCCATGACGCGTACTAATCGCGCCGGTAAAGGCCCCTTTCTCATGCCCGAACAACTCGCTTTCCAGCAACTCCGGCGGAATAGCCCCGCAGTTCACCGGCACAAAGGGCTTGTCCCGGCGTGAAGAGTGATAATGCAGATTACGCGCCACCACTTCCTTGCCCGTGCCGGACTCGCCCAGAATCATGACGTTGGCATCTGAATCCGCCACCTGATCGATCAGACGACGGATTTCACGAATAGGACGGCTATTGCCGACCAGACTGCGAAACAACGTCTGGGTACCCGAACCAGGGCGGGTATTGGTTCGATGGTAAATATCCGCCTGATGCAGGGCATGCTGCAACTGGCGATGCTTGACAGGATATTCGATTTTACCGGCAATCAACGGTGGCGCCAGCTCGGTGGGCGTGCCTTCACGGTGGTGCAGCAGAAGAACCGGGGTTTCACTGCCAAATTCGTTCTTCAGCTCTTCGATTTCCGCCCGGGTCAGACCACAGGTCTCAGCCTGACCGATGATAATAACATTCCAACCCTCTTTCGGTGTGTCAATCGAACGCCAGAATTTTACATCTGCGGATTCAATCTGACCATAATCAATAAAATTAAGGAGTAAATTCAAGTCAGCGCGCCGTTGCGTGTCACTTTCAATGAGCAGCACGTTTTTATAAGACATGGAACATTCCTTGCGAGAAAAACAGTAGAAGATTAGAACTCCCTAGATGTTAGCAGCCTGGCGGAAAAAGTCAAAAATTTGTCAGTCCACGACGGAAAATCTTAAGCACATGAAATATAGCGTATATTTTCTGTTCAGGAGACGGAAGAATTCCGAATCTGCGCAACCATGCGTCGATGATGGGCGAATATCCATTTTTCCAGATGGTTTCTCTCAACCTCATCCAGCGACGTAAACCTCGTGCGCACAAGATAGCGGCCATCCTGTTCCGCCACCGAGACCACCCGGGCAATGATTTTCAGCGCATGCTGCATCTCACCATCAGGATAGATCTCCAGTAACAAGGATGCCGCGTCATCGGGAGCAGTATCAGACTGCCATTCGATACCCTTGCAGGAAAGCCTGACCGGAATGAGCACACGATGCTGTTCTGACTCTCCACACAGTTTGCTGAGCATATCAATGAGCAGGTTCAGTTTGTTCTCGATGCGTTGCAGTTCGGGAGAAGAATGATGTGGCTCATGCGCAGCGGATTGCTGATCACTGAGCGTTTCGAGCAGAGAAAATGTCAGCAGATTATTCCGGCGCAGGGATGCAACCGACGTCATTTCAGGTAGCGCACTCCACTTTAACGCCAGCGGTGTTTCGATCGATAATACATCGTCCTGCATGCTTGTCCCCTGTATTATTAATCGTTGCAACAGTATTTGCACCATAGCCCCCTCTCCCTCTGGGAGAGGGTGGGGGTGAGGGGATAAAATACATCTAAATACCTATGCAACGATTAATATAATAAGCTCGTTAGTACCTTAGAAATGATTTTCTGTGCATTTTGCAGAAAATTATTTCGTGAAGGTACTTATCTTGTGGTTTATCCAGGTTAGGGGTACACGATACTACGAAACAGCGCTAAAACAACGCATTTTGCAAGATCTCGTATCAGGGAAACGTTGATTGGAAAGCCAGATCGCCCTATCCGGCAGGGGGATGTGGCTAACGACGGCGACGGCCTCCCACCCTGGGAGATTCAAAATTAACCTTGATCGAATGGCCCTTAAAATCTTTGCCATTCAGACCGGCAATGGCGGCGCGTGCCTCATGGCCTTCCATTTCGATAAAGCCGAAGCCCTTGCACTGGCCGGAAAAAACATCCGTCACAAGCTTGCACGCGCGCACCGTGCCAAATTCGGAAAACAGGGTCTGAATATCATTTTCACAGGTGCTGGCAGGCAAATTACCAATAAATAGTTTTTTCAATTCTGTTCCCCTTCTATATGGAGTATGGAGATGCCATTGCTCAATAAACTACCCCGCCGCAAGCGGGCGGGGTATTAATCTGTAACGTACTGATGGGTTTCCCTACTGGACTTCGCGCTTCGCTCTACCCATCCTAC
>DRJN01000157.1 GCA_011052165.1 Gammaproteobacteria bacterium | reverse complement strand
CATCACCCGCCGTTCGGCGGTGGCGCTGGGGATCGGCGAGGGGATGATGCTCTATGCCCAGGTCAAGAGCGTCGCCCTGGTCGGCTGACCGGCCGATAACCATCCTGTCTACACCTGTTTGATGCTCTTTTTTTCGGTCGGAGCAGGTTATTACTTGTTATCTGGATTCTGTTAAACTTGTCTCCCATGCAAGTCCTTACTAACAAACGTGTTCTGCTGGGAGTGACGGGCAGTATTGCGGCCTATAAGGCCGCCGATCTGGTGCGCCGTCTGCGCGAAGCCGGGGCGGACGTGCGGGTGGTGATGACCCGTGGCGCGACCGAGTTTGTCACGCCCATGACGTTTCAGGCGCTGTCAGGCAAGCCGGTGCATCGGCATTTGCTGGACGCGGAGGCCGAAGCCGGGATGGGACACATCGAGCTGGCCCGCTGGGCGGATGTGATTCTGGTGGCCCCGGCCACCGCCGACTTCCTCGCCCGTCTGGCGCAGGGGCGGGCGAATGATCTGCTGGGTGCCGTGTGCCTGGCGGGGAGCAACGTCCTGCTGGCCGTGGCCCCGGCCATGAATAGCCAAATGTGGTCAAGTCCGGCAAGCCAGGAAAACGTGCGCTTGCTGGGTAGCCGGGGGGTGCGGATACTGGGACCGGATGAGGGCGAACAAGCCTGTGGCGAAGTGGGCGCCGGACGCTTGCTGGCCGCAGAGGCCATGATTTCCCGGCTGGCGGCACTGTTTGCCCCCGGCAGTCTCAGCGGTAAAACGGTGCTGGTTAGCGCGGGACCCACTCGTGAGGCGATTGATCCGGTACGTTATCTGAGCAATCACAGCTCGGGCAAAATGGGCTTCAGCATTGCGACTGCCGCACGGGAGGCCGGGGCGCGAGTCATCCTGGTAGCCGGCCCGGTTGCATTAGCTACGCCGGATCGAGTTGAGCGCATCGATGTTGTCAGCGCGATGGAAATGCATGATGTGATTCTGGCGCATGCGCAAAAGGCGGATATTTTTATCGCCACGGCGGCGGTGGCTGACTATCGGCCGGCGCAGGTGGGCGATGAAAAACTGAAAAAAGACGATAGCCGACTGACGCTGGAGTTAGTGCCGACCCCTGATATTCTGGCGGCGGTCAAAATACGTTTTCCGTGTCTGTTCTGTGTTGGTTTTGCCGCTGAAACACAAAATCTGGTGAACCACGCACAGCAGAAGTTGCACAAAAAAAACATCGACATGGTGGCGGCTAACCAGGTTGGCCCGGCCGCGAAAGCCACCGGCGGTACTTTTGGCAGTGACGACAATGCCTTGCATCTGTTCTGGCGGGGGGGCGAGCTTGAGCTGGAACAGGCCTCCAAAGACAAATTGGCGCGTCGGCTCATCGGCATCATTGCCCAGCGTTATGCGCAGCACTGTGCCCACTATATTCACGGGGATGTAATACATGAATCAAATCAAGCTTAAAATTCTGGATGCGCGGCTGGGACAGAGTATTCCCATGCCGGGCTATGCAACGGACGGATCGGCGGGACTGGATCTGCGCGCCTGCCTGGATGCGCCGCTGCAAATTAAGCCGGGTGCCACCCACCTGATTCCCAGCGGCATGGCGCTTCATATTGCTGATCCCGGGCTGGCGGCGATGATTCTGCCGCGTTCCGGGCTGGGGCACAAGCATGGGATCGTATTGGGCAATCTGGTGGGTTTGATCGATTCGGACTACCAGGGTCAACTGCTTGTCTCCTGTTGGAATCGCGGTAATGAATCTTTTACCATGGGTGTCGGTGATCGTATCGCGCAACTGGTTTTCGTCCCCGTGATACAGGCCAGGTTCGAGATCGTCGAGGAATTCAACACCAGCCTGCGTGCCGAGGGTGGTTTCGGTCACACTGGACGCGGTTGAATCTCTTTGGGTGTTATTTCCCGCTGCTTGCAGCGAAGAACAGTAGGGTAGAGCGAAGCGCGAAGCCCAGAGGGGAAACCCATCAGCATGCTACCACTTAATACCCCGCCAGCTTGCTGCGGGGTTGTTTATTAGCGACGCCGTTATTGGCCCGTTAAGTGTTATGGTTAATTTTGATTAGGGAGTAAGTCTAAAGTGGCGAAAGCACGGAAACGCCGGACGCGCAAGAGCAAAAAAACCGGTACGCAAAGCGGGCTTGGCCTGAATATGGTCAGCCTCCTGGCCTTTGTATTTTTCGGTTTCATCATTCTGGTGACGAGTTTTTTCAGCCAGTATCCCGGTCTGACAGAGTTACGCCTGCAGCAACGTGTCGTCGTCAATGACACCGCTGAACATACCGCACGCAAGCTGGCTTTCAAAGTGGCCTATTATACTCAGGCTTTGCGCGGCATTGCGGCTGATCCGCAGGTGCGCAGCCTGATTCTCACGGGTACTGATGCGGCGAAACGGGTACGGGCCGAACGGTTGAGAAAACAGTTTCCCGGCGCGCTGCGTCTGCGTCTGCTGCCGACAGGAATCTTCAAGGTGGACAAACGCCAGGAACCGCATCTGGGCTTTGCCTGTCTGGATATGCAGCGCGAGGCGGAACAGACCCATCGTGCCCCTGCAGCGGAAATGCATGCATTCGGTAGTTCTCAACAGCATATCGCCATACTGCAACCGGTGCTGTCGGCTGCAGGCGATAAAGTAGTAGGCCATATTCAGCTGGCGCTGGATGTCAAGTTGATTAAACAATGGTTGCAGGAAGACGGCGTCAAGGGCTATCTGGAACTGACTCAGTCGGTGGCCGGCAAGCCAGGGCTACTGATTGGCAGCGCCGGAAACATGGCGGCAAAACACACAGGGCTGATGGCCTCAGCCGGGGTGCCCGGTACTCGCTGGCACATGCAGGTGTGGACACCGCTGGTGGCACCTTCACTGTTTAATCTAAATATATTGATAGTGGTGCTGGTGGCAATGCTGCTGAGCGCCGTGCTCATTTTCCTGTTGAGGAACAGCCTGAGTCGAGCCATCCAGGTTGACATCGGGCGTTTCATGCGGATGGAAGCTGATTTCCTGCGTGGTATCAAACATCACGACTACAGTCTCAAGATGCCGGAGTTCAAGAGTGCGGCCGGGCGTTTTGATAACCTGAAACAGGGGCGCTCGCTGGACAGAGAGCGGGACGATGATCCGGATGCCGTTAGCGTCAGTGACATCAGCATGCACGGTAGTATGGATCGAGTGTTCATGGATACCGGTGTCATGGAAGTTCAGGAACTGGAGAGTGACGCCGAATTCAAACAAAGCATGAGCCAGCAAATGCAGCAGCCGGCTCGCAGTGAGCATTCGGACAGCAGCCTGCAAAGTGAGGCCAAACCGGTCGCCGAGAAACCAGGTTTGCCGCCAGCTTCTATCTTCAAGGCCTATGATATTCGCGGAATTGTCGGCAAAACCCTAACCCCCCAATACATGATGCTGATCGGTCGGGCCTTGGGTAGCGAGGCCATCGGCCGCGGACTGGGCAAGATCGCCTTTGCCCGCGATGGCCGCCTCTCGGGACCGGAGCTGGGCGGGGCGTTGGTTCGTGGGCTACAGGCGGCGGGAATGGATGTGCTGGACATTGGTATGGTGCCCACACCGGTGCTGTATTATGCTGCGGCGGAATTAACCAAAGGTACCGGGGCGATGTTGACCGGCAGCCATAATCCGCCCGACTATAATGGGCTTAAAATGGTCCTGGCCGGGGAAACGCTGTCAGGTGACACTATCCAGTCCCTGCGGGAACGCATTCTTAACGAGGATTTCACCCGTGGCAGCGGGGAATACGCCACCCGGATTATCAGCAATGACTATATTCAGCGCATTACCTCTGACGTCAAACTCAGGCGCAAACTGAAAATTGTCATCGACTGCGGCAATGGCGTGGCCGGTGCGATTGCACCGAAGCTGTTCAATTCGCTGGGCTGTGAGGTGATCGAGCTTTACAGCGACGTGGACGGGCATTTTCCCCACCACCATCCCGATCCCAGTAAACCGGAGAACCTGCAGGATTTGATCAAAACGGTGCGCACGCAGAATGCCGACCTGGGTCTGGCCTTTGATGGTGATGGCGATCGTCTGGGGGTGGTCAGCGCCAATGGCAGTATTATCTGGCCGGACAGGCTGATGATGCTGTTTGCCGCCGATGTCTTGTCCCGCAATCATGGTGCGCAGATTATTTACGACATCAAATGCACCAGCAACCTGACCCGGGTTATCTGGGAAAAAGGGGGGGAGCCGCTAATGTGGAAAACCGGCCATTCGCTGATTAAGGCTAAGATGCAACAGTCCGGTGCCTTGCTGGCTGGCGAGATGAGCGGGCATATTTTTTTCAAGGAGCGCTGGTACGGTTTTGATGACGGTCTCTATTCAGGTGCTCGTCTATTGGAGATCCTTGCCGCCAATGAGCGCCCGGCGCATGAAATTTTCGCCGCCCTGCCCGATGCGGTCAACACCCCGGAGCTGAACCTGAATATGGCCGAGGGTGAACACTTCAAATTTATGGAGACCCTGCTCGACAAAGCCGACTTCGCCAGCGCCAACGTGACCATGATCGACGGTATCCGGGTGGATTACGAAGACGGCTGGGGACTGGTACGCGCGTCCAATACCACCCCCTGTCTGGTATTACGCTTCGAGGGCCAAAACGAGGAAGCGCTGAAACGTATCGAGGATGAATTCAGAGCCGTGATGCTGGAGATTGATCCCTCGCTGAAATTGCCGTTTTGATGTTCCTGCTCCGATCGCGTCTTTGCGTTTAAAATAAAACTTGAAAAATAACAGTGTTTGACGATGCCCATTAAAAAATCATCTGCTCATAATATTGCCTCGGTGCTGACCGAGGCGCTGCCCTATATCCAGCGCTTTCAGGGTAAGACCATCGTGATCAAATACGGCGGTAACGCCATGACCGATGAAAGCCTCAAGCAGGGTTTCGCCCGTGATGTGGTGCTGATGAAACTGGTGGGTCTAAATCCGGTCGTGGTGCATGGCGGCGGCCCGCAGATCGGCAGCATGCTGGCGCGCGTCGGCAAGGAAAGCCGTTTTATTGATGGTATGCGAGTGACGGACTGTGAAACGATGGACATTGTCGAGATGGT
>DRJN01000156.1 GCA_011052165.1 Gammaproteobacteria bacterium | reverse complement strand
GAACCTGCAAACCTGAGCGGAACGGGCGCCGCTGCGACAGATGATAACCAGCTCTTTATCCTGTTGCAGTTCATTCAGGCGCACCGGGATACTGGCCATCGGTATGGCTTTCGCGCCGGGCATAGTCCCGCGGGTAAATTCATTGATTTCACGCACATCAATGACGTGAATAGCATCGGGCTGATCATCCAGACGCTGGGCCAGCTCCGGGGCGTCGAGTTCTTTAATGCTCCTGTACATATCGTTCTATCCTTCTCTTGTTAATTCCCGACATTATATATTAGAAGTTTCTAATATATCAACCCCCAGCATTTCAGTGGGCGATCTATTTTCTTGATTTTTATAGATATTTCGTGAATATCGTGGCTTCAGGCCGGGCAGAATATCTATACCGATTCGCCCTCAGGGGTTTTATTTTTGTCGCTTGCGACTATTTTTCCCATGCGGCTTATGTGTTTTTCCCGTGGCTGCGCCGGTTTCCGATCGCTTGTCCCATTTCTGCTTTTGCGCCGGCATAAGCCCGGCCAGAATTTGAAGCTGCTGAATATCTTTTTCCTCAAGATCTTTCCATTTACCCTGGCGTAGATAACGTTTCAATTCTATGCTGGCGTAACGAATGCGAATCAGACGGCTGATGGTAAACCCCACCGCTTCCCATAAACGCCGGACTTCACGGTTGCGGCCTTCACGCAGGATCACATGATACCAATGATTGCTGCCCTGCCCGCCTGAATCCAGAATCTGATCAAAATGCGCCCGCCCGTCGTCCAGTTCGACTCCGGTTTGTAATTGTTTAAATACTTCCGGACTCGCGTCACCACGCACGCGCACGGCATACTCGCGCTCGACTTCGGTTGAGGGATGCATCAGACGATTGGCCAGCTCGCCATCCGTCGTAAATAACAACAGGCCGGAGGTGTTAATGTCGAGCCGGCCAATGGCAATCCAGCGGCCCCGTCCTAATTTCGGCAGGGCATCAAAAATGGTGGGGCGGCCTTGTGGATCATGCCGGGTACACACTTCACCCAGCGGTTTGTTGTAGGCGATCACCCGCAGGCGCGGGGCACTGTTCAGTTTGCGCAGAGGTTTGTTATCAAGGGTAATTTTGTCATTCTCAGCCGGATCAATTTGATCGCCCAGGCCGGCCACGCTACCGTTGATTTTGATACGTCCAAGCTCGATCCACTTTTCAATTTCACGCCGTGAACCATAACCGGCGCGGGCGATAATTTTTTGCAATCGTTCTTTCAATAGAGCTCACTGGTTGCTGCATCATATGTAGGTTGGGTAGCGCGATAGCGAAACCCAACAGGCACTTGCTTCGTGCCGCCCGATATTGTGCAATATTCTGTTGGGTTTCGCTATCGCGCTACCCAACCTACCCGTTGTTTAAAATTACCCGTTTATCGGCTCGGCAAGTTCATCCGTTTCTGCTTCGGGTGGTATCTCATCTAAATCATCCTTCGTGTTTGATTCAAAATGATCTTCGTCCACGACCATGCCGGTATTTTCACCGGGCAGGTTCAGTTCCAGCTTTTCATTGATAGAATCAATGTCCCGAATTTCGGCCAGACTGGGCAAGTCTTCCAGATTACTGAGATTAAAATAATCCAGAAAGCCTTTGGTGGTAGCATACAGGGCAGGCTTGCCCGGTACATCACGATGCCCTACGATCTTGACCCAGTCGCGCTCAATGAAGGCCTTGATGATATTTGAACTCACGCTAACGCCACGCACTTCTTCAATCTCGGCACGGGTTACGGGCTGGCGATAGGCAATCAGGGCCAAGGTTTCCAGTGAGGCGCGGGAGTAACGCGCGGGCCGTTCTTCCCATAGTTTCGAGATCCATTCAGCATAATTCTGTCTGACCTGATAACGGTAACCGCTACCGACTTCCTTAAGCTCGATGCTGCGATCCGCCGTTTCTTCCTGTAGTTGGCTAATGGCTACCCTGATAGCCTCTCGTCCCGGATGACTCTCCTCGGGGAACAGGCCTATCAAGCGGTTCAGGCTCATCGGTTCATCCGAGGCGTAGATCACGGCTTCCAGGATTTTTTTCAGTTCATCTTCGTTCATAGTTTCAATATCGGGTTCGGTTAACTACTCACCTTGGCGACGGCCTTTATATGAATCGGACCATACGCTTCGGTCTGCACCAGTTCCAGCATGGACTGCCTGAGCAACTCCAGAATCGCCAGCAGGGTAACCACCACACCACCCCGGCCTTCATCCGGCGTGAACAGTTCGCTGAAATCGGTAAATTGATCGACCGAGATCGCACTCAGCACGCGCGACATGCGTTCACGCACCGAGAGGGGCTCTAGTGGGATATGATGCTTCTTGTACATGGATGCACGTTGCAATACGTCCCTGAAAGCTGAAAGGACGTCTTTCATATCGATCTGTGGCGGCTGGCGTACGATTTTCAGATCAGGCGATTCAACGTCTACCGGAAACACGTCACGTCCCACCCGTGGCAGTATGTCAATGTCTTCAGCGGCCTGTTTGTAACGTTCATATTCCTGCAGACGGCGGACCAGCTCGGCGCGAGGATCCTCTTCATCGTCATGTTCAGCGACCGGGCGCGGCAATAACATGCGGGATTTGATTTCCGCCAGCATCGCCGCCATCACCAGATATTCGCCAGCCAGATCCAGACGCAGATCCGCCATCGCTTCCACATATTCCACATATTGGTGCGTGATGTCGGCAATCGGAATATCGAGGATATTGAGATTCTGACGTTTGATCAGATACAGGAGCAGATCCAGCGGCCCCGCGAAAGACTCGGCCAGAAACACTTCCAGCGCATCCGGCGGAATATAGAGATCCTTCGGCAGTTCGGTGACAGCGGTTCCCTGCACAATGGCAAAGGGCATCTCCGTCTGTTCTGTGACGATGGCCGCTTCTTCCTGATGGTCTTGTTCTGTCATTGTCTTTTTATATGGTTAATACCGTTCAACTTTTTTATCGGTATTCCAGTCCCATCGCCTGGCGCACTTCCACCATCGTCTGGCGAGCCACATCGCGAGCGCGTTCGCAGCCTTCATTGATGATCTTGCGCACCAGACCCCGATCCTGTGCGTACTCACACGCGCGTTCACGAATGGGAGCCAATTCCGCCTGCACCGCGTCAATCACCGGCCCCTTGCAGTCAATACAGCCAATTCCGGCGCTGGTACAACCTGTTTTCACCCATTCCAGCGTGTCTTTCGTCGAGTATACCTGATGCAGTTTCCAGACCGGGCATTTTTCAGGGTCGCCCGGATCGGTTCTGCGAACCCGCGCCGGATCGGTGGGCATGGTGCGAATTTTCTGCTCAATAGCCCCAGGCTCTTCCCGTAAAGATAGCGTGTTTTTGTAGGATTTGGACATTTTCTGACCATCCAGTCCTGGCATTTTCGAGGCCGGTGTCAGCAGTGATTCCGGCTCGGGCAGAATGATACGGCCCCCGCCCTCCAGATAACCTAACAGGCGTTCCTTGTCGCCCAGCGTGATATTCTGCTGCGCATTGATCAGAGCCTGTGCCGTTGCCAACGCTTCCGTATCACCCTGTTCGGTATATTTTTTGCGCAGGCCATTGTAAAGCCGGGCATTTTTCTTGCCCATTTTCTTGATTGCCGCGTCCACCTTCTCCTCAAAACCGGGTTCGCGGCCATACAGGTAATTGAACCGCCTCGCCACTTCACGCGTTATTTCCACGTGCGCCACCTGATCCTCGCCCACCGGCACCAGCCCGGCTTTGTAAATCAGAATATCGGCGCTTTGCAACAAGGGATAGCCCAAAAAACCATAGGTGGCCAGATCCCGTTCTTTCAGCTTCGCCTGCTGATCCTTGTAACTAGGTACCCGTTCCAACCAACCCAGCGGGGTAATCATGGATAACAGCATGTGCAGCTCAGCGTGTTCGGGTACACGGGACTGGATGAACAGCGAAGCGGAGCCGGGATCGACGCCCACGGCCAGCCAGTCGATGACCATCTCCCAGACGCTTTGTTCCAGGATCTCCACCTCTTCATAATGGGTGGTCAGGGCGTGCCAGTCAGCAACAAAGAAAAAACATTCGTATTCGTGCTGTAGTTTCAGCCAGTTTTTCAAAACGCCATGATAATGACCCAGATGCAGCGCACCGGTGGGCCGCATGCCGGACAGCACACGATGCTGCGTGTTCGCCAGGGTATTCAATGCTCTCTCCTGAGATGGCTAATGGAATGTATCAATCGTGGCAACAGTATTCGCATGTATTTTATCCCCTCACCCCAACCCTCTCCCAGAGGGAGAGGGGGCTATGATGCAAATACTGTTGCCACGATTGATATGTGGGAAATCCATATCTGTTTTTTGTGGGATTATACTGCAATCGGCCACCTCCCTGTAGTGAGTCATTATATGATCTAAATGTGGACTCCGCGTCCTGGGGTCTCTGCATGAATGAATGAATGAATCCCCGTCAGGCAATAAAATCCGGCGCTCCTACGCCGTGACGCAGGATAACCGGCACATCGCCGGTCATATCCACCACGGTCGTGGGATCAATCCCGCAGTGGCCGCCATCGATAACCAGATCCACCTGATGCTCCAGCGACTCACGAATTTCATAGGG
>DRJN01000155.1 GCA_011052165.1 Gammaproteobacteria bacterium | reverse complement strand
GCTATCGACACGATGAATTCCGCCGACGCCTTCGAAGTCTGGCAGGTCGGCGGTTGTGTACGGGATCGCCTGCTCGGCCTGCCGATCAAGGATCATGACTGGGTGGTGTTGGGCACCACCCCCGAGGCCATGCTCAAGGCCGGTTTTCGCCCGGTAGGTAAAGACTTCCCCGTATTTCTACATCCGCAGACCCACGAGGAATACGCGCTGGCGCGCACCGAACGCAAAACCGCGCCCGGTTACACCGGCTTCCAGTTTCACGCCGCCCCCGACGTCAGCCTGGAGCAGGATCTGGCACGCCGGGATCTCACCATCAACGCCATGGCCGAATCAAGTCGCGGCGAGATCATCGATCCCTTTGGCGGCCAGAAAGATCTACAGGAACGCCTGTTACGTCATGTGTCCCCGGCCTTTGTCGAAGATCCTGTGCGTATCCTGCGCGTGGCCCGTTTTGCCGCCCGTTTTGCCGGCCTGGGCTTTAAGGTGGCGGATGAAACCATGCAGCTCATGCGAACCATGGTGGAAAATGGTGAAGTGGCGGCGCTGGTAGCCGAGCGCGTCTGGCAGGAAATGCAGCGCGCATTGACCGAGCAACAATCCGGCGTGTTTATTCAGGTACTGCGTGATTGCGGCGCGCTGGCAGTGCTGCTACCGGAAATTGATCGCCTGTTCGGGGTGCCCCAGCCGGAAAAATATCACCCGGAAGTGGACACTGGTATCCATACTCTGATGGTGCTGGAACAGGCCGCCCGACTTTCAGAGGATCCCAAAGTCCGCTTCGCCGCGCTGCTGCATGATCTAGGCAAAGGTGTCACCCCTGCCGATCAACTCCCCCGGCACATTGGTCATGAAGCCCGGGGGGTACCCCTGGTCAAAGCACTCTGCAAGCGACTGAAAGTACCGAAAGATTATCGGGAACTGGCGATTCTGGTGACCCGCTATCACCTGCATTATCACCGTATAGCCGAATTGCGCCCCGCCACTTTGCTGGAAACCCTCGAAGCCCTGGATGCCTTCCGGCGACCCGAGCGTTTCGAACAGTTCCTGCTCGCCTGCGAAGCCGACTCCCGTGGCCGAACAGGTTATGAAAATGCCGAATTTGAACAGCCGCGCCTGTTTCGCGAGGCCTGGCGGGACGCGGCCGCCGTCAAAACCGATGACCTCATCGCACAGGGCCTACAGGGCAAGGCCATCGCCGAGGCCCTGCACCGGCAGCGTTGCCAGGCCATTTCAAAGGCAAAACATTCGACGCAAGGGCGTTTCAAATAGCTATCACCCCGCCCCCGCAAAGCCCTGCTGCCGCCAGGCTTCATACATCATCACCGAGACGCTATTGGCCAGGTTCAGACTGCGGTTGTCCGGGCGCATGGGCAGGCGCAGGAGCCGCTCTTCGCCCAGTTTTGCTTTAACTTCAGCCGGCAAACCCCGCGTCTCCGGGCCAAACATAAACGCATCCCCCGGCTGATAGACCGGCTCAAAAGCATTACGCCGGGCATGACTGGAAAAGCCAAACAAGCGTGCAGGCTGCACGGCCGTATTAAACGCCTGCAAGGAAGCATAGCGATGCACGTCGGCAAGTTCGTGATAATCCAGCCCGGCGCGCTTTAGGCGGCGGTCATCCCAGTCAAAACCCAGCGGCTCGATCAAATGCAGATGCATCCCGGTGTTGGCGCACAGGCGAATAATATTACCTGTATTAGGCGGGATTTCGGGTTCAAACAATACGATGTGGAACATTAAAAGAAGATACCTGAAATAAGCGCAAAGATAAAAGAAAGGCACCGTGGAATCTGCCGACTCGGATGTTAATAGTCAAACCCATTCTCTTTCGCATGAAAATTAACCCGCGGCTAACGAACGCATCCGGAGGGCGGCGATGGGTTTCACTTCGTTCTACCCATCCTACAAAATTAAACAATGGGTAGGGTAGGATGGGTAGAACGAAGTGAAACCCATCAGGGAGCCGAAATAACCAACTTCCCCGCTTGTGCCGCTTTGCCTTTTATCTTTACGCTTATTTCTTGTATCTTAGCCCTATGAATAACGAAAACAAAGATCTGCTGGGCCGCGACTTTTGCGGCATGCGATTCGACTCGCCTATCGTCCTGTTGTCGGGCTGTGTGGGGTTTGGTGAAGAATATACACGGGTGCAGGGCTTTTCCAACCGCGATGCGGGTGCGATTTGTCTCAAGGGCACCACGCTGGAACCGCGCCTGGGTAATGCGCCGCACCGGATCTGTGAAACGCCTATGGGTATGATCAACGCGATTGGCCTGCAAAACCCTGGGGTGGATGTGGTGGTCAATGACATCCTGCCCACACTGGATTTTTCCGAAACCCGTTTCATCGCCAATATCTCCGGCTCCACGGTTGAGGAATATGTTGACGTGGCGAGGCGCTTCGAAGATTCGCCTGTTGACGCTATCGAGATCAATATTTCCTGTCCCAACGTGAAGGAAGGGGGCATGGTCTTTGGGAACGATCCGGACATGTCGGCGCGGGTGGTGGCCGCGGTGCGCAACGTTACCCGCAAGCCGCTGATTACCAAGCTCTCGCCTAACCAGACCGACATCGCGCTTAATGCGCGCCTTTGCATCGAAGCTGGCAGCGATGCTTTTGCCGTCATTAATACGCTAATGGGCATGGCCATCGATATTGACTCGCGCAGCCCCATCATCGGCAACAACCAGGGGGGGCTATCCGGCCCGGCGATCAAGCCGGTGGCCCTGCTCAAGGTGCATCAGGTGTACCAGGTCTGCCGTGAGCACAGCATTCCCATTATTGGCCAGGGTGGCATCACCTGTAGCGAGGATGCACTGGAATTCCTGATCGCCGGCGCCTCTGCTATCGGCATCGGCACCGCCCTGTTCTACGATCCTCTCATCTGCCCCAAGATAAACGAGGGCATTGCCCGCTATTTGCGCGAACACAAGCTTGGCAACGTAGCCCAGCTGACCGGCTCGCTGATGCTCAATTAAGTCGATGGAGTGGCGGGTCACGAGTCACGGGGAAAGGCGTTATGCCTGACCGCTCAGCCCCGGTACCCACTACCAAAAACTAAAGATCACCGCCTGCACGTCGATAAAAGCCTTATTGAATTAGCCCTTTATCGACGACGAGGCCCACGTGTCCGCAGCCCCCTCCCATAAAAAAATCCGTCTTGGCGATCTCCTGGTCGCCAACAAGCTCATCACTGAAGAGCAGTTGATGCAGGCGCTGGCCGATCAGAAAAAAACCGGCCGCAAACTCGGGCACACCCTGATCGAGACGGGGCTGGTCTCCGAACAGCAGATGCTGGAACTGCTCTCCGCCCAACTCAAACTGCCCTTCATCGATCTTAAACAGTTCAACTACGAACCCGACACCATTCGCGTGATTCCGGAAACCATGGCCCGGCGTTACCGCGTCATCGCCCTGAAGGAAAACCCCGATGGCTCGCTGCTGGTGGGCATGAGCGATCCCACCGATATTTTTGCCTACGATGAGCTGAACAAACGGCTGAAGCGACCCCTGCATCTGGCGGTGGCGCGGGAATCCGAAATTCTGGAAACGATTGACAGCGTCTATCGGCGCACCGCCGACATCAGTAATCTGGCTGAACAACTGGGCGCGGAACTGAGTGAGACGGACATCGACCTCAACCAGATGTTGCAGAACGAGGATCTGGCTAACGCCCCGGTGGTGCGCTTGCTGCAAACCATTTTTGAAGATGCCGTGCAGATCGGCGCTTCGGATATTCATATTGAGCCGGATGAAAATGTACTGCGCATCCGCCAGCGCGTAGACGGGGTGCTGCAAGAGCAGGTGATGAACGAGCGCCGCATCGCCACCGCCGTGGTTTCGCGCCTGAAATTGATGGCCGGGCTGAATATTTCCGAGCGCCGCATTCCCCAGGATGGCCGTTTTAATATCCGTGTGCGCGATCATTCCATCGATGTGCGCCTGTCCACCATGCCTATCCAGGATGGCGAGTCCGTGGTAATGCGCCTGCTGGATCAGTCCGGCAACCGGCTGGATCTGGAACAACTGGGTATGGAAGGCCGCCTGCTGGAAAATTTTCGCAACCAGATCCGCCGCCCTTATGGCATGGTGCTGGTCACCGGCCCCACGGGCAGCGGTAAGACGACCACCCTGTATGCCGCCTTGTCGGAACTGAACAAATCGAGCAAGAAAATTATTACCGTGGAAGATCCGGTGGAATACCGCCTGCCGCGCATTAACCAGGTCCAGGTCAATACCCGGATTGATCTCACCTTCGCCCGGGTGCTGCGCACCGCCCTGCGCCAGGATCCGGACATCGTCCTGGTGGGCGAAATGCGTGATCAGGAAACGGCCCAGGTGGGCCTGCGCGCCGCTATCACCGGCCACATGGTGCTCTCCACCCTGCATACCAACAATGCTATTTCCAGCGTCAGTCGCCTGCTGGATATGGGCGCCGAAGGCTACATGGTGGCCTCGGCCCTGCGCGCCGTGCTGGCGCAACGACTGGTGCGCAAACTCTGTGATAATTGTAAAACGCCCTATACTCCTGTCCCGGCAGAACAGGTTCTGCTGCGTAATCTGGTCGGCCAGGATATGAAGGGCGTACCGTTTTACCAGGCGCGCGGCTGCCCGCACTGCAACAACACCGGCTACCGTGGCCGGGTCGGGGTATTCGAGTTTCTGGAAATGGATGAAGAGCTGTCCGACACGCTGCTGCGTAACGACGGCGCTGATTTTGCCAGAAAAGCACGCACCAGCAAAAACTTCCACCCCTTTGCCCTACACGCTATCGAGCACGCCTGGCAGGGTATCACCAGCCTGGAAGAGGTGGTGCGAGTCACGGGCGCGGCTGAAGAACTTGAAAGCGCCCCTCCGGCGACGCCCAACCAAGCCGCTGGCCACGGATAGTTCAACATGCCGCTTTTTCAGTACCATGGACGAAATGCACAGGGCAATGCTGTCAGCGGGGATATAGAAGCCGCCTCGGCGAGCGCCGTTGCCACCCAGCTCTTCAATACCGCCATCACCCCGATTTCTATTGAAGAAATCCAGAGATCTGCCGGACTCGATGATCTGCTGTACCAGTGGCAACGGCGTAAAAAGCCGGAACTGGATGATCTCATTCTTTTCGCACGCCAGTTCTACACCCTGATGCGCGCCGGCGTGCCTATTATCCGCTCGATCAACGGCCTGGCTGACACCACCCGTAACCTGATGCTCAAAGAAGCCCTGCACGAGGTGCTGGGCGAACTGGAAGCCGGACATGAACTTTCGGCCGCCATGACCCGTCACCCGAAAGTTTTCTCCTCCCTGTTCATCAATATGGTGCGCGTAGGTGAAAACAGCGGTCGCCTGGACGAGGTTTTCCTGCAATTAGCCAGCTATCTGGAACGGGAGAAAACCACCCGCGACCAGGTTAAGGCCGCTATGCGCTACCCCAGCTTCGTGATCATCGCCGTAGCGGCCGCCATGTTTGTCATCAACCTCTGGGTGATCCCGACCTTCGCCAAGGTGTTCAGTGGTTTTCATGCCCAACTGCCCCTGCCGACACGGATCCTGCTCATGGTATCGGACTTCACCGTCGCTTACTGGATGTACATTCTGGGTGCTTTGTTTCTCAGCACCCTGGCCCTGCGCCATTACCTTAATACCAGAGAGGGCCGTTATCGCTGGGACAAGGTGAAGCTGCGTATCCCGATCATCGGCAACATTCTGCTGCGCGCCACCCTCTCGCGCTTCGCCCGCACCTTCGCCATGTCGATTCGCTCAGGCGTGCCGCTGGTGCAGGCTCTGGTACTGGTCTCACATGCGGTGGACAATGCCTTTATCGGCAAGGCTGTGGAGGACATGCGCAACGGTATCGAACGCGGCGACACCCTGACCCGCACTGCTGCCGCCAGCAACATGTTCACCCCGTTAGTGCTACAGATGATGGCCGTGGGCGAGGAAACCGGCGCAGTCGATGATCTGCTGGAGCAGGTATCGGACTTTTATGATCGGGAAGTCGACTACGATCTCAAAAGTCTGACCTCCAAGCTCGAACCTATTCTCATCATCATCATCGCCGCGATGGTGCTGGTACTGGCCCTGGGCGTATTCCTGCCGACGTGGGATCTGATCAATGTGGCGAAATAAAATCGCGCTGCGTGTTTTTACCGCAGAGAGCGCAAACCGGCCGTGACACCTTATATTAATCGTTGCATAAGTATTGGCATGTATTTTATCCCCTCACCCCCACCCTCTCCCAGAGGGAGAGGGGGCTATGGTGCAAATACTTATGCAACGATTAATACACGGGCAATGCAAGCCGGTTTCACCCTGCTGGAACTGGTGGTGGTCATCATCCTTATTTCTATTCTTGGCATGGTCGCGCTGGATCGTTTCTGGTCCCTGCGGGTCGCAGCGGAACACGCTACGGTTGCGCAGGTCACGGGCAATATCCGTAGTGCCTTAGGTCTGGAAGTCGTACGCTATGCCCTGGACAATCGGCTGGCCGATCTACCTCGTCTTGATGGCAGCAACCCCATGCTGCTGCTGGCGCAGACACCCATTGGTTATATCGGCGAAACCTCGATGGCCCCGGCCAGGATTACAGAAGGTAGCTGGTATTTTGACCCGGGCACAAAGACGCTCAACTACCGCGTCAACTACCGCAAAAATTTTGACGGCCCGCGCGAAGAATTTCCCCGCATCCGCTGGCGGATTACATTTGTTTACCGTGATCGCAACCACAATCAGCGTTTTGATCCCGGACTGGATGCTATTGGCGGCCTTGATCTTGTCAGGCTAGGCCGTTAGATGAGAGTGGACTTAGGGAAAAAGGGTGTTTATTCTTCCTATATTTGGCGTTGCAGGATTATCCAAAGATAGGCCGACCAGTTCCGGAGGCTGACCGCGAGGATGTGCGGGAGTTGATCTTTCAGGGCTATCGGATTATCTACTGAACGGTGTTTGAACGAGATCTCTACGGCCTGTTCGCTGTGTTGGGCCACCACGATACCGAGATAGGTTTTGGTGACCGCGAAAACCAGTTGCTGGCGTATGCGACTGAGTCGGTAATTAGCCGCGTTGGCTTCGGCATCCATGCTCTACCTTCGCGGTAAGCTGGCCGCCGGTGTAAAGCGGCCACTTTAATCCCAGGCCGATGTTTAAGACCCTGTCCTGAAACTGAACATCCAGGTAATTGAGCATGCTTTGTGTCGTTTCTCGCCCCGTCGCGCCACTGATCTCGGCCAAGGCCGGCACATCCATGTGCCGCGGCAACAGCAAGGCTTTCTGTTGAGGGAACTCGTCGTACCCGCTCAGGGCTTTTATGTGTGGATAGAGCTTGCCAACGGCGACCCGCCGTGCCGCTTCAGCGGCCTGCAAGGCGTTTCTCGCGCTTTTAGTGTCAAGATTACGCGCGAGTGCCAGCTGAACCGCCTGGTTGAGCGTTAAGGGTTGGGTAATCTCAACAGCCATCGGTTGTGCCTGCGGTGCTGCGTTGGCCGTCACCAGACTAAAGGCAAGCAACAAAAGCATAAGCGCTGCTGTTGGTAAGCGGAACCCGTAAGCAGGTTTTTCCGGCTCGACAATCAGTCCACGTCGCTGGTAATAGCGCACAGTTTCTACATTGACATCTGCAGTGCAGGCAAGTCTGCCGATCTTGGGTGGCGCTTTAGTCATGACCGTTCTCGCGGGAAAACCCTGATTTCGAAATCTACTATCCGTACTATGGTCCGGAGTCAAGCGAGCCGAACGTAATGGATGGATACACAACATACTGGCGGTAAGAACCGCCGACCCCGTGTAAATCAGCACTCAGATTTAACACGGCCAACTGTATGAAACTAAAGAATTAATACAATGATCGGCGTCTAAAATCACGTGCTGATTTACACACTTTACCGACGTGTGCTGGAGACACACGCTACCCATCAGCGTCAGACCGCTAAGAATAGATATGGGGTGGGCGCTATATAGATAACCTGTTGACAGGCCCCAACAAACGCATCAGCCATAACAACACAGGTGGAATCAACTACCATTGCAAAAACAGCATGCCCCCTGTCCTGAAAAAAGGAACAATGGGCATCTGTTTTCCTGGATGTACAAATCCGTTCCTGATTACGTATGAAACTCAGCCACTGCCGGAGCCAGTATTATTTTGTAACTCAATGAATATGCGGTGTCGGCTTAAAGAATCGGTTGGCCGGGTACGTGGTAATGTTCAGTTATCACTGAACGGAGAAACCTACTCAGCTCCAGATGGTTTTCAACCCTACTGCGATCCCGCACGAAAATAGGCGCCCGGTGGCATCCCCAGGCTGCGTCGGAACATGGCGATAAAGGCACTCGGACTCCGGTAACTGGGAGTAGGCTGGCAACGGCAGGTATTGACTGGCAACAGATAGTTTGTTGGCAAACTTGAGGGAAGCCGACAGTCGGTTAACGAAATAGAGCACCGCCCCGGTTTTCGGTAGATATTCATGCCGAATACCATGAAAAGCTGATGTCTAATGATGGATTTTCATGGTAAGGTGTGTTCATGATTACCCGTAAACAGTGGCAACAGACGATTGAGCGTGCGCTGTCACGCAG
>DRJN01000154.1 GCA_011052165.1 Gammaproteobacteria bacterium | reverse complement strand
CCAACAGCCAACATGATCAGGCGCTGAAATCTGAATTGATCGCCCACCCGAAAGAACGCGCCGAACACATTATGCTGATCGATCTGGAACGTAACGATCTGGGTCGAATCTGTCAGCCGGGCAGTGTTAAGGTCGATGAACTGATGACGATGGAATCCTACGCCCATGTGCATCATATTGTTTCCAATGTGCGTGGGCAGTTGCGTGAGGATATCACACCGGCACAGGTCATTCGGGCGGTTTTCCCAGGCGGCACGATTACCGGCTGTCCCAAGGAACGCTGCATGGCGATCATTGCCGAACTGGAACAGGAAGCCCGCGGCGCCTATACCGGATCCATGGGCTATCTCAATCTCAATGGCGATATGGATCTGAATATTCTGATTCGCACGATCACGCTGGATGAAGATCATATAACGTTGCGCGCCGGTGCCGGGCTGGTCGCCGATTCAGATGCGCAAAAGGAATTGCAGGAAACGGCGCACAAGGCTCGCGGTATGTTGCTGGCTATCGGCGAACAGGCATGAGTATTCTGATTAATGGACAGGCGGCTGACAGCATCAGCGTACGGGATCGCGGTTTTCAGTACGGCGATGGCCTGTTTGAAACTATGGCGGTAATAGAGGGTACTTGTCCGTTCTGGGAACGGCACATGCAGCGTTTGCAGAAAGGTTGTCAGCGGCTGCAATTGCCCTTTCCGGATATCGCATTATTGCAGGCTGAAGCGCAAACGCTTATCCAGCATGAAACGCGTGCGGTGTTGAAATTGATCCTCAGCCGCGGTGAAGGCGGGCGGGGCTATCGTTATCCCGAGGCTGCCCAGCCTACCCGCATAGTGATGCGCCATCCCTGGCCGGACTATCCGCAACGCAACGGGCAAGCCGGGGTGCAGGTTCGTTTTTGCAACACTACTCTGGCGCGCCAGCCGCGACTCGCCGGACTTAAACACCTCAATCGGCTGGAACAGGTACTGGCGCGTAATGAATGGCAAGATGCCGAGATTGCCGAGGGTCTGATGCTGGACGAACAGGGGAATGTGATCGAAGGCACCATGAGTAATATGTTTATGGTAAAAAATAAGCGTCTGTATACTGCGGATTTGTCCAACTGCGGGGTGGCCGGTATTATGCGGGGGTATATACTTGAACGTGCCTGCAACGCAGGCATGGCCACCCACATCGGTGACATAACAAAAAAACAGCTGGGTGAGGCCGATGAGATTTTTCTCAGTAACAGTCTCATCGGCCTCTGGCCAGTGAACCGGCTGGAGGGACAGATATTTACCGTGGGTGAAATCAGCCGCCGATTGCAGGCGCTCATAAACAGGGACTATCCTCTTATTCATGTCTAAATTGCTTTACCGATTCCTTGCCCTGCTTATGATCGCCGCTACCGTGGGCGGTGGCTGGCTATGGAATGATTACCGGGTTTTTTTGCAGACGCCGATGACCGACACGGGACTGAACTACCGTTTGGAACCAGGTGCGAATCTCACCCATGTGGCGCACGATTTGGCGCAACAGGGTATCCTGGATAAGCCTCGTTATTTGCTTATGTACGCACGCCTGCAGGGCAATGCCGATCGTATTGGCGCCGGTGAATACCGAATCCGCGCAGGCACCACGCCGGTGGAATTTTATCAGCAGCTTGTCGAGGGCAAGGTGGTGCAGCACGCGCTGACCATCGTTGAGGGCTGGACCTTTCGGCAGATGATGACGGCGATTAATGCCTCTCCGCAGATAAAACATACTTTGATGAATGCCAGTGATGCCGAGATCATGGCCGCCATCGGTCATCCGGGGGAGCATCCGGAAGGTCGCTTTCTGCCCGATACCTGGCTTTTCCCCCGCGGCATGCGCGATGTGGACTTTCTTCGCCGCGCCTACGAGGCGATGCAAAACTATCTGGTGAAGGAATGGCAGGGGCGGGCGATAGGGTTGCCGTTAAAAAGCCCCTATGACGCCCTGATTCTGGCGTCCATCGTCGAGAAGGAAACCGCGCTGCCCAGTGAACGGGCGACGATTGCGGGGGTCTTCATCCGCCGCTTGCAGAAACATATTCGTTTGCAGACCGATCCTACGGTGATCTACGGCATGGGTGCACGTTATAAAGGTAATATTCGCCGCCAGGATCTAAAACGCGATACCCCCTATAATACCTACCGGCATTATGGCCTGCCGCCTACGCCTATTGCTCTGCCGGGACGGGCGTCTATTCACGCTGCCCTGCACCCGGTATTGGGTAAAATGTTGTATTTTGTGGCCAAGGGAGATGGCAGCCATTATTTCTCCGCCACACTGGAAGAACACAACCGGGCTGTGATTAAATACCAGCTTAAGGGACGCAAACGTTCCTTTTCCTCCTACCGGGCTGACAACGGGCGCAAATGACAGGAAAATTTATTACCATCGAAGGCTCTGAGGGCGTGGGTAAAAGCAGCAATATCGCCTTTATTGAAAGCTATTTGCGGGATGTCGGCAAGGAAGTATTGCTCAGCCGCGAGCCTGGCGGCACCCGATTGGGGGAAGCTATTCGCACTCTACTGCTGGATACGGACAACCGCGGCATGTGCAGCGACACGGAACTGCTGCTCATATTCGCGGCCCGCGCCCAGCATCTGGATGAAGTGATTCGCCCGGCCCTGGCCGCTGGCAAGTGGGTGATCTGCGATCGCTTCACCGATGCCACCTATGCCTATCAGGGCGGCGGGCGCGGGATCCCCGAGTCACGGATCGCCATTCTGGAACAATGGGTGCAAAACGATTTACAGCCGGATCTGACCCTGCTGCTGGACATGCCGGTGGCGGCCGGGCTGGCGCGCGCCCGCAAACGTAGCCGCCCGGATCGTTTTGAACAGGAAAAACAGGTTTTTTTTGAGCGTGTGCGGAAAGCCTATCTAAGGCGCGCGAAGGAATATGGTGCACGTTTTCGAGTGGTTAACGCCGAACCCGCGCTGGCGCGGGTCGAGGCGCAGATCCGTGACATTCTGGACGCTATACTTGATTCATGACTGAATACTACTACCCCTGGCAGGATATTCAATGGCGCAGTCTGGTTGAACGCCGGTTGCAGGACACCTTGCCCCATGCACTGCTGTTGCATGGCCCTGGGGGAACCGGTAAGGCGGATTTTGCCGCTCACTTCGCCCATTCGCTGCTATGCCAACAGAATGGTGCGGGTGGATTGCCCTGCGGGGGCTGTTCGTCCTGTCTGTTGTATGCCGTGGACAATCACCCGGACAATCATCTGATTAAGCCGGAGAAAGAGGGGGGGCCGATCAAAATTGATCAGATCCGCGCCCTGATTGCGGACATCGGCCTGAGCAGCCACTCAGGGGGTGACAAAGTGGTGATTGTCCGCCCGGCCGAGGCGATGACTACTGCCGCCGCTAACAGCCTACTGAAAACCCTGGAGGAACCCCCTCCGAAGACCCTGATCATGCTGCTGGCCGAACAACTTACCCGCCTGCCGGCCACGGTTCGCAGCCGCTGCCAGCGAGTGCCGTTTAATCTCCCGGACAATGCTCTCGCAGAGACCTGGCTGACAGAGAAGCTGATAGAAAAAGCGGCTAATCCGGATGACGCGCCGCGTTTGTTGGCCATGACCCATGGCGCACCGCTAAACGCATTGGCCGGTGTCGAAAAAGATCAACTGGCGCACCGCCAGTCTTTGTTCGAAATGCTGGCCGGGTTGGCCGAAGGACGGCTTGATCCCCTAAAAGTAGCCGGAAAATGGTTAAAAATCGAGCAACCTGTCCCGATAAAATACCTGCATGACTGGGTCAGCGATATGATTCGTTTGCGGCAGGTCCCCGGTTATTTTGAGAAAAGAGCGGAGTATAAAAAGGTGTTACAATTATTGTCCGGGGATCTTGAAGTACAGAAACTTTATATTTATCTGGATCGGATTGCAGAATCACGACAACTGATGACACAGTTGAATCCGCTCCCGATCATTGAGTCATTACTTATCCAATGGGCCAATATTCCAAAACAAAAAGCCAGTACCCAGGGGTGATTCATCGATGAATGCACCGCGCTCAGGGGGACGCCAGGGTATACTTTCACTGACTATCAAGGACAAAAGCGCCTTGTATGCCGCCTACATGCCGTTCATAAAAAACGGCGGTCTGTTTATCCCGACCAATAAAACTTACAATCTCGGGGACGAAGTATTTATGCTCCTGACCCTGATGGATGACAAGGAAAAGCTGCCGGTTGCGGGCAAGATAGTCTGGATTACCCCCAAAGGCGCACAGGGTAACCGTGCCGCCGGCATCGGTGTCCAGTTCAGTGAGCAGGACGGCGGTACTGCGCGTACCAAGATCGAAACCTACCTTGCGGGGGCATTGAAGTCCGATCGGCAAACGCACACGATGTAGCGCTGCTGGTCTCGCTACCCTGCACAGGCTATGCTGGCCACGCAAATTTTTTTCACAAACCGAATATACGCTGATGTTTCTCGTTGACTCCCACTGCCACCTCGACCGGCTTGATCTGAAACCCTTCGATAACCAGCTTGACGGCGCGCTTGAGTATGCCCGCGAACAGGGGGTGGGTCACATGCTCTGTGTCTGTATCGATCTGGAACATCTTGAGCACGTACTGGACCCGGCGCGTAAATATGATTTTATTTCCGCCTCGGTGGGCGTGCATCCCAACGAACGGGACGGGCGCGATCCTGATGTCGATGAGCTGGTCAGGCTGGCCGATAATGAACAGATCGTAGCGATTGGTGAAACCGGACTGGATTATTTTCGCACTAAAAAAGACGATACCGACTGGCAACAGGCGCGTTTCCGCAACCACATTCAGGCCGCTAAAATAACCGGCAAACCCTTGATTATTCACATGCGCGAAGCCAGTGAGGATACCCTGCGGATTCTTGAGGAAGAGCGTGCCGGTGACGTAGGCGGCGTCATGCACTGCTTTGTCGAAGATTGGGAAACAGCCAAACGCGCGCTGGATCTGGGCTTTTATATTTCCTTTTCCGGTATTGTGACGTTCAACAGCGCCCAGGAATTAAAAAACGTTGCCCGGGAAGTGCCCGCCGATCGCATGCTGGTGGAAACCGACTCGCCCTACCTGGCGCCGGTGCCCTATCGTGGCAAGAGCAACCAGCCCGCCTATGTGCGGCAGGTTGCCGAACATATCGCTGAATTGCGAAACGACACACTGGAAAATATTGCAGCATTGACCAGCCGAAATTTTTTTGAGTTGTTTCCACTAAATAGCTGTTCCAAACACCAGCCCACTTTAGGAATTACCGTTCATCCTGAGCTTATCGAAGGACAAACAGATTAAGCACCCTAAGGAATTACCGTTCGTCCTGAGCTTGTCGAAGGACAAACAGATTAAGCACCCTATCGTAGTATTTCTACGATCATGATTCGATCCTTCGACGCACTCAGGACTTTAGCACGAACCTGGAAAGTCACCAGTGCACTCGCATTTGGAACGCCTATTTAGCCGTAAAAGCATAACGCCGTCACGCTTTATTCATGACTGGTTTTATGGTACAGGGACGGCGATTTTCATCAATCGCCACATAGGTGATTTGCGCTTCCGTTACTTTGTGCGTTTCTTCCGAACCCCGCTGTCTTTGTGCATAGCCCTCTATTCTCACCCGAAGTGACGTGTTACCCACATGCACTATTTCAGTATACAGGCTAACCAGATCGCCGATAAAAACCGGGCTGAGAAACAGAAATTCCTGTACCGCGATGGTAACGACACGCGCCTGTACATAACGGTGAGCTTCGATACTGCCAGCGATATCCACCTGCGACATCAACCAGCCTCCAAAAACATCTCCCGCCGCATTGGTATCAGCCGGCATGGGGAGCACACGAATGGTGGGCTGTCTGTTTTCAGGCAAACGGGTCGGTGTATTCATAATTTATATG
>DRJN01000153.1 GCA_011052165.1 Gammaproteobacteria bacterium | reverse complement strand
TCCAGATGAGAACCGCTGATTTTGTCAATCCGGATCCCTTCGCTTTTTACGTCAGCCGGCAGGGATGAATAAGTACCGATCAGCTTATCATCCTTCAACCTGATCAGTTTGTACTTGCCGTCACGATAAGTCAGTTGATAATCACTGATGGTCAGCTTGTTGACATCCGTGATTTCGGCGGATAAAAGTGTATCTCCTTTATTTTGAATATACGGCAATACTTTGGGCGTGCGTATATCATTTTCAGAGAAAAAATTCTCGCCAAGGTTATTATTCAGATCCATGCCCAAACGATGCTGGTCGTTGAAGCTTTTGGAAATTCCGATGGCGATACGTCCCAGCTCGTTCTGCGAAGCATCCAGCACACCGCGGCTAAAATCCAGCAAACCTCCCAGTTTACCACCCGTCAAAAAGCGGGTAATCACAGACTCGGAGCCATTGCCACTTTTAAAAACAATCTCGACTTCGTCCGGATCA
This sequence comes from Gammaproteobacteria bacterium, assembly GCA_011052165.1. Classification (GTDB taxonomy): domain Bacteria; phylum Pseudomonadota; class Gammaproteobacteria; order UBA6429; family Thiohalophilaceae; genus JAADGZ01. The sequence continues at coordinate 2,119 of DRJN01000153.1, read as the reverse complement.
TAACGGCTGTTCTGCGCTTGCAGATCGGAAGCCACGCTGCCGATGACCAGCGCCTGACCATTGCCAATAAACACATTCAGTCGTCCATCTTCCTGTTCAGACACCCGCACTGATACCAGCCCGGCCAGCTTTTCCACCATGTTATCCCGCTGGTCCAGTAAATCACTGGGAGAACCGCCGCCAATCCCCCGCGCCTTGACGATGCTATCGTTTATCTTGGCAATAGACTTTGCAAGTTCACTGATTTCACCGACGATGTTATGCACATCCTGATTGACACCCTTGCGGATCTTGTTGAAACGACCATCAAGATAATGAAACCGGTCGCCCAGAGAATGAGCCTCACCCAGCAGCACCTGCCGGGCGGAGGCGGAAGACGGCTCATTAGCCACGCCATTAACGGCGGCAAAAAAACTTTGTAATGAAGGTGCCAGACCGGCATTGGGATCGGACAGCAGGTTATCCACCTGACTGGTATAATCATGATTGGTCGCAAGCGCGGCGTTACTCGATGTGTTGCTGCGTACTTCACCTGTTACGAATTCATTATAAACCCGCCCGACATGAGAAACTTCTACCCCGGTGCCTACCGCGCCATTGACGCGCGCCTGGGGCGTACGCGCAACGAGATCCACCTTCTGACGGGAATAGCCATCGGTATTGGCATTGGCAATATTGTGACTGGTAGTTGCCAGATTACGCTGTGACGCCAATAGACCGGAAATACTGATACCCAGAACATCACCCGCCATGCGCACCTCCCGAAATCAATAGCGCATAGTCACCCGTAAATGAACAGGTATTAATCGTTGCAAAAGTATTTGCATCATAGCCCCCTCTCCCTCCGGGAGAGGGTGGGGGTGAGGGGATAAAATACATGCGAATACTGTTGCAACGATTGATATTATTCCTTGTTGACAGATTAACCCGCATGGCGCGTTCCATCTTTAATCGCCGCCTGCAACATGGGCCGCTGCATGATATCGATAATTTTATTCGCATAATCCGGATCAGTGGCATAACCCGCACCATGCAGTTCGCGAATAAATGTTTGGGGATTATCAACTTTTTTTAGCGCGGACTGGTAGCGGGGACCTGACTGCAAAAAATCGACATAGTCAGAGAAACTGTCGGCATAATTATCATAGGCGCGAAAAGCGGCACGTTCATGCCGCGCCAGGCCATGACGATACTCAAGCGTGCGAATGGCAACACGATCACCGTCCCAGCCAGCTCCCGCCTTGATATTAAACAGGTTATGACTGCTACTACCATCCGTGTGCCGACTGATATGTTGTCCCCAGCCGGTTTCCAGCGCCGCCTGCGCCAGAAGCACTTCAGGTTTAACGCCCAGTTTACCGGCGGCCTTTTGCGCCAGGGGCATCAGCTTTTGAACGAAATCCTGAGGCGAAGAGAAATAGGCCGGCATGCTTTCATCCGGCGCAGATCGGGATTTTGTCTTTTGAGATACCTCATTCGCCGCACTCAATACCGGCATAATCAACTTCCGTTTTCGGGATCCTATCTTTTGAGATACCTCACCCGCCGCACCCAATACCGGCATGATTAACTTCCGTTTCTGATCTTTCACAGCCGGGCTGTCAGCAGGGGGCACCGGTGTACTTGCCGCAGGCTTATGCAAACTGCCATGCAACTGTTTTTCCAGCATCTCGGCCAACCCTATGCCGCGCCCCTGTGACAGGTTTAAACTGAGTTGCTTGTCAAACATATCCTGGTAGAACCTGCTTTGTGACGTGTCGAAAACAGGATCGCCGAAACTGGCGTCACGCATACTTTTGAGCATCATCTGCATAAACAGAGACTCGAACTGCCGGGCCACCGTTTTCAGGGTTTTTTCCGGATTATTCTGCGCTTCCTTGCGCATGCGCGAAAAGCTACTCAGGTCGGTATAAATATCCTGATTCAGGGAAGGCGGCGGCAAAGATGAAGGCAGTGTTTGCATGCTTTTGTAACATGCAGGTTTTGTGCCTTGTTTTTCCTCTCGCTAGAGAAAATTGAGGGCTAAGGAAAGTGGAATAGATAAAAAAAAGACAATAGACCTACCTATTAATCGTTGCATAAGTATTTGCATGTATTTTATCCCCTCACCCCAACCCTC
>DRJN01000152.1 GCA_011052165.1 Gammaproteobacteria bacterium | reverse complement strand
TATGAATATCCTATGGGGACGTCCGTGTCCGAGATCCTCGTCGATTGCGGCGCACAGGAAACCCAGGCAGTACAGGTTGCGGGGGCCGCCGGTCAGACGCTGTGTCAGCGTGAATTCAAACGCCGTATTGCGATGGAAGATGCCTCTACGGGTGGTTCGTTCATGATTTTTAACCGGCAGCGGGATCTGCTCGACATGGTACAGAACTTTGCCCATTTCTTTGCCCACGAAAGCTGTGGCTTCTGTACTCCCTGCCGGGTTGGCAGCAGCCTGATCTGCAATCTGGTGGACAAGCTCTATACCAGCCATGCGACCCAGAATGATCTGCGCGATATCGAACGCATCGCGCTGGTCATGCGTCACGCCAGCCACTGTGGTCTGGGAGCCACCGCCTCCAATCACATTCTGGATACTTTTAACAATTTTCCCGACAGTTACCAGCGCCGTCTGCGTTCCAGCGAATACACTCCCGCCTTTGATCTGGATGGCGCCGTGAGCGAGGCCCGCGCGATTACCGGACGCGATGACGCCGCAGCGCATATCCCCGGCAGCTCGGCACAGGAATGCGAACCATGACGCAATGCCACTTTTTTATCGACGGAAAAGACATCCCCTTTCATCCGGGGCAGACCATTATGGATGCCGCTATGACCGCCGGTATATACATTCCCCACCTGTGTCACAATCCGGATTACGAACCTACAGGTAGTTGCCGGTTGTGTCTGGTGAAACTTAACGGACGCTATGTCTCGGCCTGCACCCGGCCCGCACAGGCGGGCGGCAAGGTGGAAAACCAGAGTGAGGAAATTAATCAGCAGCGCAAAACCCTGTTGCAGATGCTGTTTGTCGAGGGCAACCACCAGTGTCCGGGGTGTGAGAAAAGCGGCCGTTGCCAGTTACAGGCCGTTGCTTATTATGTAGGTATGCTGTCGCCCTATTTCACCCATTTTTATCCTAACCGGCAACTGGATGCCAGCCACCCTGAAATGATGCTGGATTTCAATCGCTGCATTCTCTGTGGACTCTGTGTGCGCGCCAGCCACGATGGCGATAAAAAAGATATATTCGCCATCAGCGGTCGCGGAATAAAATCCCATCTGGTGATTAATTCTCCTTCGGGCAAGTTAGGTGACAGCCACTTCAACGCGCACGATCTTGCTGCCAGTGTTTGCCCGGTGGGGGTTTTTCTGCCGAAGCACAAGGGTTATGAAGTGCCTATTGGTCAACGCCTGTATGATCGGCAGCCCATTTCCCAGGTAGGCGATGTGGCCGGACAGAATAAACCGGCAGGTCGCTCATGAGCGATAAACTGCGCGTGGCCACGGCGTCTCTTGCAGGCTGTTTCGGTTGCCATATGTCGCTGCTGGACATAGACGAACGCCTGCTGGAATTGATCATGCTGGTGGAATTCGAACGCTCGCCCATCAATGACATCAAGCAAATTGAACCGGTTGATGTGGCGATTATCGAAGGCGGCGTGGCGAATACCGACAATGTCGAAGTATTGCGGGAGTTCCGGCGTCAGAGCAATATTCTCGTGGCGATCGGCGCCTGTGCTATCAATGGCGGCATCCCGGCCATGCGCAACCACTTCAGCGTGAAAGAATGTCTGGAAGAATCCTATATCAACGGCATCGGTGTATTGAACCCCATGATTCCCAATGATCCGGAAATTCCCCTGCTGCTGAACAAGGTGCACCCCATTCATGAAGTGGTCAAGGTGGAGTACGTATTACCCGGTTGTCCCCCCTCCGGCGATGCTATCTGGACGTTTTTAACCGAGTTACTGGAAGGGCGGCCAATACACTTTCCCTATAACGAGATTCACTATGATTAGCAATCTTGAAACCGCTGAAAATCCTGAAAAGTTAAAACGGGTAGTGATTGAACCCCTGACCCGGGTCGAAGGCCACGGCAAGGTGACCCTGCTGCTGGATGAAAATAATCAGATCCGGCAGGCGCGCCTGCATATTGTCGAATTTCGCGGCTTTGAGAAATTTATTCAGGGACGCCCCTACTGGGAGCTGCCGGTACTGGTGCAACGTCTGTGCGGTATTTGCCCGGTGAGTCATCATCTTGCCGCCGCCAAAGCAACGGACATGCTGGTGGGAGTAAAACAGATCACGCCGACCGCAGAAAAAATTCGCCGCCTGATGCACTTTGGTCAGACCTTGCAATCCCATGCCCTGCATTTTTTTCACCTGTCGTCGCCTGATCTTTTGTTTGGCTACGACGATGAGGTTCGTCATCGTAACATTATCGGCGTGATTGAAGACTATCCGGAACTGGCCAAAAAAGGTGTACTGCTGAGAAAATACGGTCAGGAAGTGATACGTCTGACGGCGGGTAAACGCGTGCATGGCACCGGCGCTATTCCCGGTGGCGTCAACAAATCCTTGAACACGGATGATCGGAATTATTTGCAAAAGGACATTAAACAGATCATTGAATGGGGCGAGGATGCGGTTGAGCTGATAAAAACGATTTATCATGAGCATCCGGATTATCATCGTGATTTTGCCAGCATCCAGAGCAACAGCATGAGCCTGGTAAACGCCAGGGGTGAACACGAGCTTTACCAGGGCGGCCTGCGTGCGCGCGATGCACAGGGCGGGGATATTTTTGATCATGTCGATGGTGTACGCTACGAGGACTATTTATGCGAAGCGGTAAAGCCCTGGAGTTATATGAAATTCCCCTTTATCCAGAGCCTGGGACAGGAACAGGGCTGGTACCGGGTAGGGCCGCTGGCGCGTATCAATAATTGTGAGAGTCTGTCCACTGAGCGGGCTGAACAGCAACGACTGGAGTTTATGCCACTGGAAAATGGCCAGCCGGTTCATGCCACCCTTGCTACCCATTGGGCGCGCATGATTGAGCTTCTGCACTGCGCTGAAGCCATCGAACAACTGTTGCATGACGAGGATATTCTGGGCCACGATCTGTTGCTTAAGGGAGATATGCAGGCGCGTGGTATTGGCGTCATCGAAGCGCCCCGCGGCACGCTGTTTCACCATTATGAAATCGATGGTGACGGGGTGGTGCAAAAAGCCAACCTGATTGTCTCCACTACCCAGAACAACCAGGCGATAAATGAATCCATTCGCCAGGTGGCAAATAACTATCTTTCCGGTCATGAACTTACCGAACCCATGCTTAACCAGATTGAAGTTGCTATTCGCGCCTACGATCCCTGCCTCTCCTGCGCGACCCATGCGCTGGGTAAAATGCCGCTGGAAATCGAATTGCTGGATGCAGATGGCAATAGCCTGAGTCGTATCCGCAAGCAGGCTTCAGGCGAAATATGCCTGGGCCGTTAGTATTAATCGTTGCATAAGTATTAGCACCATAGCCCCCTCTCCCTCTGGGAGAGGGTGGGGGTGAGGGGATAAGATACATGCAAATACTTATGCAACGATTAATAGAAACAGCGGCAACAAAACCGGTTCTGATTTTCGCCTATGGTAACCCTTCACGCGGCGACGATGCGCTGGGTCCCGAGCTTCTGCAACGACTAGCTGAAAAAATCAGACGCTCGGATCTGCACTCACGGGTCGAACTGCTGACCGATTTTCAACTACAGATCGAACATACTCTGGATATGGAAAATCGTCAGCAAGTGGTTTTTGCCGATGCCAGTATCAAGCCTGAAAAAGCGTTCAGCTTTAGCCGACTTGAGGGTAAAAAAGATGTCAGCTATAGCTCTCACGCCATGAGCCCCGAATCCTTATTGAATCTTTTCCAGCAACTGCACCCGCATGATTCCGCCGAGGTGTTTTTACTGGCCATTCGCGGTTACCGCTTTGATCTGGGCCAGCCGTTAACTCAACAGGCAGAAATTAATCTTGAGCAGGCTGTGGATTATCTTTATCAGCGATTAGTTTTTACCCCCTGAATCTCTTTGGTTTTAATTTTCCGCTGCCTGCGGCGAAAAACGGCAGGATGGGTAGAGCGAAGCGCGAAGTCCAGAGGCGAAACCCATCAAAGCCCGGACGCAGTTACAGCAGGGCTGCATGAGCAGCGACCAGCCTTTGTAGGGTGGGCACGCGTTTTGTGCCCACACAGAGAAACTCAAAGATCCGGACATTTTAATAGCAAAAACAAAGTAACGCGTGGGCACAAAACCCGTGCCCACCCTACCCTATCGATA
>DRJN01000151.1 GCA_011052165.1 Gammaproteobacteria bacterium | reverse complement strand
ATAGTAGTTCCACATTATCCAGATCATGCCACCCAGCGTGGTAATCGACGACAGAAAGCATTTTTCTGTGAAAATGACTGATGCCTTCCTCAAACCAATGATCAGGCCAGGAACATTTGGACACGCGTTCAGGCTGATCAGAATTTTTCCTTTCCCTGTTCCAGCAGCGGCTTCATGACTTTTTCAAACGCTTTCGGAGCGAGATACTGGAGTACGGTCTGGCCATCTTTGTCCTGGGCGATGTCCAGTCCCCGTGACGGATACAGCCAGTGCTGAGTTCCGGTTTTTGTTTCACGAATACGCCGGGCCGGTTCGCCAAAGCGCGCCAGGAGTAAAGCACTATTCAGTTTTGTCTTTGGCAGATACGTTATCGTTGCAATGGGGGATTGTTTTACCCGCAGCAAATCATCATGGCTCAGCGTGACCTTATGGCTGCCATCACCCAGTGTGCTAATGCGGGTTCCATGGTTGTATATTCTCGCTGTTTCTGCTTTGTTGATGGCCACAGAAAGTACGATTTTTGCATTCAGTCCGGCAAGACGGGCATTGTTAAAATAAACTTCGACGACACGTTTATTTTCAGGTGAAACAAACAAACTGACTACGGCATTTTCATTGAAACGCTGAATGGCGTCTTCCACTGTACTGTGTCCCAGTAGCAGATCAAAAACACGGATACTTCCATCGGCGGTTGATTCAATCTGCCAGGGCAAACTCTGGGGCTGGACGGGAGTCTCTTCCTGTCTGGATGAAAAGAAAAGAGAAATAACCAGCAGCAGGAGACTGGTGCCAAGAACGCCCAGAAAAATGTTTCCTTGCTTCATTCCTTATCAACCCGTATGGCATCTGGATTGGGGAACTGCCGGACAATTCTGCCGGGAAGTTTTCCGAGTCGAGCCTGATGCATCGCGTCGGATTCCATCATGATGAGTGCGAGAGTGGTGAGCATAACGGGCAGTGCCCCGACTCCGGCAAAGGCATAATGCTGGGGCTTTAGATCCCCCCCTGAGACCAGTAGTACACCAAAAACGACCAGCCCCATAACAGCCAGCAGGACAATGAACAGACGGCTGCGGCGGGCGCTGATTTGCCAATGGCATTTCACAAACCAGGGGTCTCGTGTCAGTGAACGGCGGGCGCGGAAGAGAATATAGAGTAGCAGGCAGAGGGAAATAGAAGGGGTCACCAGCATCAGTAAGGGGAAGGTCCTGGCCATGCCAAGCAGGGCGATGAAGACCAGAACATGGTTGGTGATCAGGTTGGTCAGAAATATCTCGTGGGGATGACGAGCCTGTTTTTTCTCATTTTCTGAAATTTCGAACTGCATGTTGGCTATATTCGGAAGCTTTTAGGTGTGTATGTGGGAAACGGACTAAGGTTGCTCGCATTAGTGAATTACAAGAATAGCATGAATACAGCGAGACGCGCAGGCAGGGTGAAAACGCATGGATGCCGGGACAGGCAGTGTGCGGCCTAATACTTTCCAGTGAGCAGCCGATATGAATAGAAAACCTAAGTATCTGCTTTTTAGACATTTTTTCATTACCTGATTATTTAAGGGGACAAACGTTGTTAAAAGGTCCAGGTTGTATATCAGAACAGGGCAGCCAAAACATGATGGCAGGCGGGCGCATACTATTGCTGACATTGGGTTTACTGTGTCTGCTGAGCTCTGCATATGCAGCCAGAAAAGATGACGTACGCGTATTGATCGATGTTTCAGGGAGCATGAAGCACAATGATCCGCACAAGCTGCGCGCGCCTGCGCTTCGACTTCTGGTGGGGTTATTGCCGGAAGGTTCTACATCAGGGGTCTGGACCTTCGGGCAGTATGTGAATATGCCGGTTAAGCTCGGGCGCGTGGACAGGCGTTGGAAAAAGCTGGCACGGGCCGAGTCGAAAAGGATCCATTCACGTGGGCTTCATACCAATATCGAAGAGGTTCTCAAGCGTGCATCTTTCGGCTGGACGAAACCGGATAAAAACACACGCCGCAGCCTTATTTTGTTGACAGATGGCATGGTGGATATCTCGCGTGACGCGAAAAAAAATGCAGCTTCACGCCGACGTATTCTGAAAAACATATTACCGCGGCTGAAGAAAGCCGGTGTGCGCCTGCACACCATTGCTTTGTCTGCTGGTGCAGACAAGGCGCTGCTTAAACAGCTTAGCGCGGTAACCGGCGGTGATTATATCCAGGTTGATAATGCTCGTTCGCTCGAACGCGCCTTTTTGAAATTGTTTGAAAAAGCGGCACCCGTTGATAGTCTGGCTATTGAGGGCAACCGTTTCAAGCTGGACACCAGCGTGCATGATATGACCGTGCTGATTTTTAGAAAAGGGGCTAAACCAGTGGTGTTGCTTAACCCACAGGGCAAAGCCTTTGATTATCAGAAACACCCTCGAAATTTTAGCTGGAATCAGGAGCAGTCTTATGAACTGATCACGGTCAAAAAACCGATGGCGGGTGAATGGATTATAAAAGGATCAAAAGATCCCGATAACCGGGTCATGATAGTGACCAACCTGAAGCTGGAGACAAGCGATTTGCCTCCCAGTATTCTCGCCGGAGACAAGGTTTTAGTGGAGGCTGAATTGCTGAACAAGGGGAAGAGAATAACCCGCGAATCATTTTTAAGTCTGGTCAATTTTCAGGTCGAGGTGAACGGTAAGACCCGTTATCCAATGCTGGATACAGGAAATGGTGCAGATAGTAAAAAGGGGGATGGTCGTTACAGCATTGATTTGACAGGGAAGCTTGGAGGTGGAGACCAGTTACTTATTATACGGGCAAAGGGTGCGACGTTTGAACGGCAGTTCCGCTATACGCTGGATAATTTTCTTAGTATTGTCGATGTAAGGTTGACGGAGGATAAAAGTGCTAAACACTTCTATCTTTCTATTATTCCTCACATTGAAATAATCGACCCGGAAAGCTTGCATATAAAAATTAAATTGGAAGGGGGTGAATCTCCGGTTGCGCATCAGGAGCCAGGGGGTCTTTGGGTGGCGGAAATTGATAAAAAAAATGAGGGTAAATTTGTTACTATTATTGTGGATGCTAAAAGGCATACAGGAGGAAAAGTACAGGCGAAAATCAAGAAGAAACTGGTTCTTGAAAAGGTTATAAAGGAAAACCATGCCGCATCTCCTGCTACCGAGAAAAAAAATGATAATCACGTTAAAGAAAAGAGTGCGCACGATAAACAAAATAGTCAGAAAGAAGATACAAAAACAGAAGAACATGGAAAGACAAACTGGTTTTTGGTGGGCTGGATAATTCTGGTAGTTAATATCGTTCTTGCTATAATAGGGATCTTGATATTCAAACTCTGGAAAAAGAAAAAAATGAGCCAGGAGGCTGAGGATGACAAGGATGTGGCTTTGTGACGGACATTAATTCGAGCTTGTTCCTGCTGGTGAGTGAGGTCGGGGTGATTTTGCTTCTGATCCTCTTCAGCATTCTGTATACGGTAAAAAAAAGAAGTATGCAGGATAAAACGCTGGCAATGATATTAGTGGATAAAATAAAGAATGCAGAGTCATCAAAACGTGAAAAATTGTTATCGCTATTAAAAGACGTATATGGGTATGATGACGAAAAGGCCAAGGCCAAAACAGATACCCTTATTGATTGTGAAAAAACACTTTATGGTAACTTGTTAAAAATCTTTCTAAAAAAAGAACGTGGAAAAATATCCGAATTTGACGGCTGTATTAACGAATTGATCGAATCATATCAGAGTTTTAATAATGCCGGGGACGAAAATGACGGGGAACAGGAGTCTCCAAAGAATTCAAAACTGGCACTTGTGCGGGAAGAAAATACCAGTCTGCGTGAAACAAATGCCAAGTTGAAAAAAGATCTCGATGCCGCGATGCAAACGATGGAATCCATGATGTCGGAATATGCCTCGATGTATGAGGGCGGAAAGAAAGATGGTGAGCAAAGGATGAAAAACGAGATGTTCAAGTTGCGTCAGGTACTGGAGACAAAGGCAGAGCCTGATGACCTCGACGATATTGGCACGAACGCAGAAGAAATTAATCTCGATGAAAAAGAAAAGCCGGAATAATACCGATTTTTTTTAATCGCTTTGGGCTTAATTCCCCGCCAGCTTGCTGCAGGGTAGTAGAGTAGGGTGGGCACGGGTTTTGTGCCCACGCGTTATTTTTTTCTCGTTCCCACGCTCCGCGTGGGAATGCATAAGTGGTGTGGTCAGACTGCGTGGTTATGGAGTGCCAGTGGTGAGAGAGGTATGGGTTACCACGCAGAGCGTGGGAACCAGAGATAATACTAACCCACCCGCTTTAGCGGGTGGTTGTTGAGTTTGAGTATGCGAATTTTTACAATCGGAAAAGGCTGTATTTTTCATTGAGTGGCATGACGCCTGATGAGCATGAGGTGGGAATGGTTTAGACTGAGCCACTGGAATATTAAAAGGGACATTCCGTTGACCATTTTCTGAATTTCTCCGGGGTCCCGGTCTCTCAGGTTTAAAACGTCAGGTGGCGAAAATGGATTCATCGATGGCTTTCCTGCTGGCTGCGGATGCCATTTTGCTTTTACATGTGCTGTTCGTCACTTTCGTAGTGATGGGTTTGGTGCTTATATTTGCCGGTAAGGTTCGCGCATGGGCCTGGGTTCGCAATCCCTGGTTCCGGTTAACGCATCTTGCCGCGATTGGTGT
>DRJN01000150.1 GCA_011052165.1 Gammaproteobacteria bacterium | reverse complement strand
AAGCAGTTTGGCAAGGGTGCGGTCATGCGGCTGGGAGACAATAGTGCGGCCAGGGATGTGGAAACCATTTCCACCGGCTCCATCAGTCTGGATATCGCGCTGGGGGTGGGGGGGCTGCCCAGAGGGCGGGTGGTTGAAATTTACGGCCCGGAGTCCTCGGGTAAAACCACGCTGACCCTGCAGGTGATTGCCGAATGCCAGAAAAATGGGGGCACGGCGGCATTTGTGGATGCGGAACACGCGCTGGATCCGCTGTATGCGGAGAAACTGGGCGTGAATGTCGACGAACTGCTGGTGTCGCAGCCCGATACCGGTGAACAGGCGCTGGAAATTACGGACATGCTGGTGCGCTCCGGTGCGGTGGACATCGTGGTGATCGACTCGGTGGCGGCTTTGACGCCCAAGGCGGAAATCGAAGGTGACATGGGTGATTCCCACATGGGATTGCAGGCCCGCTTAATGTCCCAGGCGTTACGCAAGCTCACCGGCAATATCAAGCGTTCCAATACCATGGTGGTTTTTATCAACCAGATCCGCATGAAAATCGGCATCATGTTCGGTAACCCGGAAACCACCACCGGCGGTAATGCACTGAAATTCTATGCGTCAGTGCGCCTGGACATCCGCCGTATCGGCGCCCTGAAGAAAGGTGATGAAATCATCGGTAATGAGACCCGGGTCAAGGTGGTGAAAAACAAGGTTGCACCGCCCTTCAAACAGGTGGTTTTCGATTTGCTGTATGACGAGGGTATTTCCCGTGAAGGTGAAATTATTGATCTGGGTGTAAAGGAAGGACTGGTCGACAAGGCTGGCGCCTGGTACAGCTACAAGGGTGAGCGTATTGGTCAGGGCAAGGATAATGTGCGTAACTTCCTCAAGGAAAATACCGCCATGGCCATGGAGATTGAAACCCGGATCCGTGAAAAGCTGTTGGGTTTGCCAGAAGCTGAAAAGCCGCCGGAACCCGAGGCGGCGCTGGCCGAAGAGTGAATGCGCTGAGCACAATCGATAAGGGTGGCCGGGTGACCACCCTTTTCATTTGTATCTATAAATAGTTTTTTCCGGCTGTGTGATGGCAACCTCTATTCGTGAATCCGCTATGAATTATCTGGCCAGGCGGGAGCACAGCCGGCTGGAGCTTGAGAAAAAACTGGCCGGTAAAGGTTTGGATAAAAAAGAAATCAGTGTAGCCCTGGACCGATTGATGACTGATGGCTTACTGAGTGATGCGCGTTTTGCCGAGTCCTTTGTGAATGCACGTATACAACGCGGTAACGGCCCCGTAAAAATACAGGCTGAGCTTAAACAGCGCGGTGTGGATGATGTCATTATTAGCCAATATCTGAATTTGCCGGAAGCGGACTGGTATGAACAGGCTCGCCAGGTGCGCTGCAAACGCTTTGGTGAGATACTGCCGGGCGAGTTTGAACAACGTATACGCCAGACGCGTTTTTTACAACAGCGTGGCTTTACTCACGAACAGATAAACAGGGCATTGAAGGTAGATTGAAAAAATGAAGCTCAACAGCCCGGCCTGATATTTTGTGCGGGTGGCCGAAGAAAGTGTCTGTGGTGCTCTGCTCGACCCTGTGTTTTTAGTCTTATTGAAGTGTAAAAATCTATGAAAACCAGTGCAGAACTTAGAACCGCCTTTCTTGAATATTTCAGGGAACGCGGTCATGAAGTCGTGCCTTCCGGTTCATTGGTACCGGTTGATGATCCAACCCTGCTGTTTACCAATGCGGGGATGGTGCCGTTCAAGGATGTTTTTCTGGGCAGGGAAACACGCGCTTATGTGCGTGCTGTCAGCGCCCAGCGTTGTGTGCGTGCCGGTGGCAAGCATAATGATCTGGAAAACGTCGGTTACACGGCACGCCACCATACCTTCTTCGAGATGCTGGGCAACTTCAGCTTTGGTGATTATTTCAAGCGTGAAGCCATCCGGTTTGCCTGGGAATTTCTAACCCTGACCCTGGGCCTGCCGGCAGAGAAACTCTGGGTCACTATCTACGAAGAAGACGATGAGGCTGCGGATATCTGGTTAAAAGAAATGCAGATCGATCCGGCCCATTTCAGACGCATCGGTGCGAAGGATAATTTCTGGTCTATGGGCGACACGGGTCCCTGCGGTCCCTGCTCTGAAATTTTCTATGATCATGGCGAAGAGATTTCCGGCGGTCCCCCCGGTAGTCCGGATGAAGACGGCGATCGTTACATCGAGATCTGGAATTTGGTATTCATGCAGTACGACCGCGACCGCGACGGCGTATTGCATCCACTACCCAAACCTTCAGTGGATACCGGCATGGGTTTAGAACGGTTGGCGGCTATCCTGCAGGGCGGACACAGTAACTATGATATCGACTTGTTCCAGCACCTGATCGCCGCCATGATGGCCGTGAGCGGCTGCGAGGATAAAGACAACAATTCCCTGAAAGTCATTGCCGATCATATTCGTTCCTGTAGTTTCCTGATCGTCGATGGTGTGATACCCGCTAATGAAGGGCGCGGGTATGTCCTGCGCCGTATAATCCGTCGTGCAGTGCGCCACGGTCATAAGCTGGGGGTGCGCGATCCTTTTTTCTACAAACTGGTGGACGCGCTGGTGACGGAAATGGGCGAGGCTTATCCCGAGTTGGCAAAGGCGCAGACGCTGGTTGAGCGAATACTGAAACAGGAAGAAGAACGATTTGCCGAAACCCTGGATCAGGGGATGACGATTCTCGAAAATGTGATCAGTGAATTATCCGGGCGCATTATTCCCGGCGAGACGGTTTTCAAACTCTATGACACCTACGGTTTTCCGGTTGATCTCACAGCGGATATTGCGCGTGAACAGAATCTGGAATTGGACACAGCGGGTTTTGAGAAGGCGATGACGGCGCAGCGCGAACGGGCGCGTTCCGCCAATAGCTTTGCCATTGATTATGGCAAAGCCCTGAAACTGGAGGGCAAGACAGAATTCAGCGGTTATCAGCATCTCAGCGATTCGGCTGTGGTCAGCGAGTTGCTGGTCGATGGTAAGCCCTGCGAGCGGCTGGACGCTGATCAGGAAGGTATGCTGGTGCTGGATCGCTCCCCTTTTTATGCTGAATCCGGAGGCCAGGTCGGGGATACGGGTCATATCGTCAGTGATACGGCTGAATTTGAAGTCCGGAATACGCAGAAACAGGGCAAGGTGTTTGTGCATCTCGGGCGCATGCTGAAAGGATCGCTGGCAGCAGGGGATGCAGTCAGGACGCAGGTGGATAGTCAGCGCCGTCAGGCTATCGCATGTCATCATTCGGCTACTCATCTGCTGCACGCAGCGTTACGCGAACTGCTGGGTGAGCATGTTACGCAGAAAGGATCGCAGGTTACGGATGATCGCCTGCGTTTTGATTTTTCCCACTTTGAACCCGTTAGCCCGGAACAGTTGGGTCGGATCGAGACGCTGGTCAACCAGCACATTCGCCGTAATCATGAGGTGGTGACGCGCATCATGGATCAGGGCGTCGCTAAAAAAAGCGGCGCCATGGCGCTGTTCGGTGAGAAATATGAGGACAAGGTGAGGGTGCTGAGTATGGGCGATTTCTCGGTAGAGCTTTGCGGTGGCACCCATGTCCATCGTACCGGTGATATTGGCCTGTTCAAAATCCTTTCAGAAACCGGCGTTGCAGCCGGTGTTCGGCGCATCGAGGCGGTGAGCGGTTCGGCCGCCCTGAAACGGATTACGGAGCACGAAAACCTGTTAACGGAGGTGGCGGCGTTACTCAAGAGCACGCCGGAGACACTCCGGGACAAGGTGCAACAGTTGCTTGAGAAAAACCGCATGGCGGAAAAAGAACTGGAGCAGATGAAAGGTAAGTTGGCCAGTTCACGGGGGGACGATCTTGTTCAGCAGGCCACCGAAATCGGCGGGATCAAGGTGCTGGCGGCAAAACTGGATGGCGCGGATCTAAAAGTTCTGCGCGACACGGTGGATCAGCTGAAGCAGAAAATGAGGCCTGCGGCGATCGTGCTTTCCACCGTGAAAGATGGCAAAGTCAGTCTGATAGCCGGTGTGAGCAAGGATTGTACTGATCGAATTAAAGCCGGTGAGCTGGTGAACGTGGTCGCAGAAAAGATCGGTGGGCGGGGCGGTGGCCGACCGGATATGGCCCAGGCGGGTGGTAATCAGCCGGAAAACCTGGACAGGGCACTGGCGGCAGTGCCTAGCTGGATTGAATCCAGATTAAACCTCTAAGATCAGGATTGTTAAGATATTGAACGACTTGGTGATTTATAACGCATTTTGCTTCCAATCTACGCCAAAGTAGTGTTTAATTTGCCCCTTTTGGGTGCAACAAAAGTGTAATGGCTCTGATTGTCCAGAAGTACGGCGGCACCTCGCTGGGAACCATCGAGAAGATCAAAGATGTTGCGGAAAAAGTGATTGTTGCGCGGGACGCCGGTCATGATGTGGTGGTGGTGGTGTCGGCCATGAGCGGTGAAACCAACCGCCTGATCGACATGGCAAACCAGATTACGGAAACTCCCGAGCCACGCGAATACGATGTGCTGGTGTCCACGGGTGAGCAGGTCACTATTGCCCTGCTGAGCATCGCGCTAAACAGCCGGGGCTATCCGGCGCGTTCCTATACAGGCTCGCAGGTGCGTATTCTCACGGATAACTCCCATACCCGGGCGCGAATTCTGGATATCGACGAGTCGCGTATGCAGGAGGATCTGGGTGCGGGACGCGTGGTGATAGTGGCCGGATTCCAGGGCCGGGATGAACAGGGTAATATCACCACGTTGGGCCGGGGGGGATCTGACACCACCGCGGTGGCGCTGGCGGCGGCGTTGAAGGCTGACGAATGCCGGATTTATACCGATGTGGAGGGTGTCTATACCACGGATCCACGCGTGGTGTCCGATGCCCGGCGACTGGACAGAATCACCTTTGAGGAAATGCTGGAGATGGCCAGCCTGGGTTCAAAGGTGTTGCAAATTCGTGCGGTGGAATTTGCCGGTAAATACAATGTCAGATTGCGCGTACTGTCCTCTTTTACCGAAGGACCGGGCACACTGATAACCTTTGAGGATGATGAAAAAATGGAGCGGGCTGTTATTTCCGGCATCGCCTTTAATCGGGATGAAGCCAAGCTGACAATTCTGGGTGTGCCGGACGAGCCGGGTACGGCGTATGCGATTCTGGGTGCTATCGGCGAGGCCAATATCGAGATCGATATGATTATTCAGAATGTTGCTGCTGATTCGACTACGGATTTCACTTTTACCGTTCACCGTAACGACTATGACAAGGCGTT
>DRJN01000149.1 GCA_011052165.1 Gammaproteobacteria bacterium | reverse complement strand
TCAGACGATATCAACAGCAGGACACCTGCGTCACGACAGGTGGTTACCTACGATAGTGTCGCCGGAAAGAGTATAAATTTCGACTGGAATTCACTGAACACCGCCCAGAAGAACGATTTACGCACAGACGGCACCGGCAGCACCGACACTGAAGCCAGCGGCATGGCCCGCCTCGGCTACATACGTGGTGACCGCAATTGTGAGATCAACAGTACAGGCGGCACTTGCCTCTATCCAGCTTCCGGTAAGGATGTAAATGGCCAGGTATTCAGTAGTACGTCCCTGCGCAAGCGCAACAGTGCGCTGGGTGACATTGTGCACTCGGGCCCGTTTTTTGTGGGACCGCCGGGAACGTCTTATCCGGACACCATAGAACCCACCGCACCCTACTCAACGTTTGCGATAGCCAACAAAACCCGGGCAGGCATGACTTATGTCGGCTCCAATGACGGCATGCTGCATGCACTGGATGAAAACGGCAACGAAGTGTTTGCTTATATTCCCGGGTCACTTTTCTCCACGGTAGCTGGAGAAGGTCTGCACTATCTCAGCGATCCAACCTATATCCACCGCTACTACGTTGATCTGTCGCCCACAGTACAGGACGCCTATATTAATATCGGCGGAACTCCAGCGTGGCACAGCATACTGATAGGTGGGTTACGCGGTGGCGGAAAAGGCCTGTTTGCAATCGATGTAACCGATCCGTCGGCCCTGGCCAGCGCCGCCGCCAGCAAGGTATTGTGGGAATTTACCGATAATAATCTTGGCTACACGTTCAGTGATATCAGCATTGGCAAGATGAACAATGGAACGTGGGCGGCCATTTTTGGTAATGGGTACAACAGCGACCCCAACGGTGACGGCCACGCCAAACTCTTTATCCTCCCTCTGGACGGAACTTCACCTGTTATTATTGACACTTCGGTCGGCAACATCGCCAACACGGACTGCAATGACCCGGGCAGCGACTGCAACGGATTGGCTGCACCGAGACTGGTGGATCTGAATGGTGACGGGATAATTGACCGTATCTATGCCGGAGATCTATTCGGTAACCTGTGGGCGTTTGATGTCTCGAATGCGCTCGCTGCAGGCTGGGCACCTGCGTACGGAACCGACCCCCTGTTCCAGGCCTGCTCCGCGACGCCCTGTACCAGTAGTAATCGCCAGCCGATCACAATGGAACCCGATATCGAATTTCATCCGACTCAATCCTCGAATTCCACTGCACCGAACCAGCTGGTATTTTTCGGCACCGGCCAATATCTGACACAGCAGGATAATGCCGACAAAGCGCAACAGTCGTTCTACGGCGTTTGGGACTCGGGCGGCACCGGCGACCTGAATCGTGACGCATTGGTATCGCAGACCATTACCACAACCCTCGATGCCAGTCTGGGAAATGTCCGGACTACCACCCAGAATCCGGTAGTGTACTCCAGTACCACGAAGGGCTGGCTTATTGACTTTCCAACATTATCCGGAGGGGCGCTCAGCGGGGAACGCTCGGTTACCAGACCGTCGGCCCTTGGATCAATCGTATTCTTCAATACGATGACACCCACAATTTCGAGCAGTGATCTGTG
Organism: Gammaproteobacteria bacterium; assembly: GCA_011052165.1. Classification (GTDB taxonomy): domain Bacteria; phylum Pseudomonadota; class Gammaproteobacteria; order UBA6429; family Thiohalophilaceae; genus JAADGZ01. The sequence goes on along the minus strand of DRJN01000149.1, from coordinate 1,325 downwards.
CAGCGTTGGTGGATCGGGCTGGTTGATGGCTGTCGACCTTTTGACGGGGGGGCAACCGGCGCTCATTCCAATTGACGCTGACAACAATGGTGTTTTCGACGCGAACGACAAACTCGGCAGTGCAATCGTCGTTGGTACCCAGACAGGCGGCGGCGGTGTGCCGTCGGAAAGCCGCTTCATTTCCAACAAGCGGGTAACGACAGACTCTTCCGGTGGCCTTCAGGTTGACAACGTACAGACGGGGCCGGCAAAGTTGCCTGCACGCATGTCATGGAGTGAACTCGATGCGCCTTAGTGGAGGTAAGACTGCCATGACACAGTTTGATAACGCGAATTTGAGGAAGACCCCTATGAAAATGTGTAGCTTATTTTTGACATCATTTCTGATATTGGGACTATTGGCAGGAATCGGCCAGGTCTCAGCCGATCAGAAAAGGACATTTGGCTTTTTTGGCGAAGTTGATTCATTTGACCCGAACAATCTCACGATGGTCGTTGACGACCAGGTCTTTCGAATCAGGGATGGCGTGCGGGTGTACAAGAAAGGGGGAGAGAAAGGTCAGCTGTCCGATATCAGACCTGGTGTCAAAATCGGCTTTTATCCAGGTAAAAGAGAAAGCCGGGGGCGAGGAACCACTATTGATGCGATATGGGTGCTGCCGAAAAACTGGAAAGCCGAACGCGGACACTCAGATGGTCCCGTCCGTTTGAACTAAAGGGTGCATATCATGTTCAGGAACATACAACGCGGGTTTACCTTGACAGAGCTGATGATAGTGGTTGCCATCATCAGCATACTGGCCGCTTTCGCTTACCCGACCTATACAAGTTACATGCAAAAGGTCCGTCGGTCGGATTGCGAGGCTGCCTTGTTACAACTCGCGAGTGCAATGGAGAGGGATTTTTCCAGGAATGGGAATGCGTACCAGGACATACTCACTACTGTCCCTCCGCGCTTTACGCCGAGCACCTGCCCGATCGACGGGGGCGGCGCAGACACCTATAACCTTACCGTGACTATACCTGCCCCGCCCTTGGCCCAATCCACTTACACACTGACAGCAACCGCTGCCGGTCCACAGGTGGATGACCCATGCGGCAATCTCACACTGAATAACCTGTTGCAAAAAGGTCAGTCCGTAGCAGGCAAGACGGTAGCAGAGTGCTGGCGATAGCAGCCGCCAGAACTATGACCGGGGCCGCAACTGACGTGGCAGCGTAAAAGCCACGCGCTCCTCGCGACCCGCCTGTTCGTCGACGCTGACCGCGCCCCAGGCGCGTACCTGCGCTATAACCCGTTGCACCAGCACTTCGGGTGCTGAAGC
>DRJN01000148.1 GCA_011052165.1 Gammaproteobacteria bacterium | reverse complement strand
TGCAATGGACGAACTTTCATTTTTTAACTCTCCTGGTAAAAAATTCAATAATGGTTTTTTGAAAAATGGGGTAAAAATCTGCTGCCAAATAGCGCCTGCTCCCACTTTAGCACTCTTTTTTGAGAGTGCTAATAATAACGGTCAATGACCCCCTGTCAAGGGCATACCCCGTATCTTTTAAGTCTGACAAAAGCGCACACCAGATTGCTTAACTAGTTGGAGACGGCCATTCGTAATTTCAAGACAAAAAATAAAAAAAACCGGCTCTTGTGAAAAATTTGTGACTTTTACCCCGGGCGTCTCAAAACAAGGAGATTCAAACCAACCCTCCCCAAGCTCCTGCATGCAAACGCATACCGGGACTCACTAATCGAATCCACATATGGATTACCACGCAGGAGCGTGGGAACCAGAAAACGATCAGTCATCACGGCGTTTGTACTCGCCTTCAATGATCTTCGGTCCCTTTACCTTATTATTGGCCGGGTTTTCATCGCTCCATGTCCCACCGAGGGGGCGACCCGCTGAAAAAGACCCGCCACGAAAACCCTGCCCGCCCTGAAACAGTCCCCGGCGCAGCAGACTCTGCGCCAGAGATTGGCGCAGGGGCGGAATCAGCAGAACAAAACCGATGGTATCGGTGAAAAATCCTGGGGTGAGCAATAGCGCCCCCGCCACCAGCAGCAGCGCGCCTTCGAGCAGGGCCAGCGCCGGCACCTCACCTCGCGCCATGGCTGCCTGCACCCGGGTTAGCGTCACCAGGCCCTGCCGGCGCAGCAGGGCAACACCGAGCACCGCAGTCAATACCACTATAAAGATGGTTGGCAGCGCGCCGATGACCGCGCCCACCTGGATGAGCAGGTAGATCTCGATGACAGGAATGCTCAGAAATAGTAGAAATAAAATTCGGAATAGTGGCATACGTGTTTTCAGAACGGGGGGAGAGAGGAAGAGGAAGGCACTATAAACTTTGCCAGGCAAGCTTGCATCCTGCTATCTTCCCGCCATGTCCAATGATTCACCTTATTTAATAGTATTCAGCACCTGCCCCGACGAGCGCGTGGCTGAACACGTTGCAGAAACGCTGATCGACCGTCGACAGGCCGCCTGCGTCAATATAATACCCAAAATACGATCAATTTATCACTGGAAAGGGAATATAGAGCGTGATTGGGAGGTCTTACTACTCATTAAGACCCATAAGGCGCAATTTCAAGCCCTGGAAGACACTATTGTCGAGTTACACCCTTATGAACTTCCTGAAATTGTCGCGGTCTCTCTGGAAACCGGTCTGGCGGATTACCTGCGTTGGATAGATAGCACACTGGAACCTGAAGAATGAAGAAAACCCTCTGGATCATCGCCTGGCTGACCGCCATCAGCCTTGTCAGCCCTCTTTTGCATGCCGAAGAAACCCTGCTCCCCGCTGATGAAGCCTATGTTTTCAACGCCCGTGTGCTGGATGCCAACACGATTGACGCCGGCTGGAAGGTGGCCGACGGTTATTATCTCTATCGCAATAAAATCCGTTTCACTTCCGATACCCCAGGCATCCGTCTGGGTAAACCCAAGCTCCCCAGAGGGAAAATCAAGCAGGACGAATTTTTTGGTAAACTGGAAGTCTATTACCATAGGGTGCGGACACAAATCCCCATTATCCGGGAGCCACTAAAAAACGGCCAGGCCCCAATCCGTAAATTGACGCTCATCGCCCACTCCCAGGGCTGCGCCGATATCGGCGTCTGTTATCCTCCCCACATACAGAAAGTCACCCTGACGCTACCTGCGGCGCCAGCCACAAAAGCACGAGCCGGCACGCCGGCACTCCAATCTCTAGCGGCTTTCAGCGGTGGATTAGGCCTCGGTGGCGGCACGGATGATGGCATACTCGACCCCGATGTGGCTTTTGAATTTTCGACCGAGCTGGCTAATCCCAACACGCTCATCGCTCGCTGGAACATCGCCCCGGATCACTATCTATACCGTGATAAATTCAAATTCAGCCTCAAAAATGCCAATGGTGTCCGCCTCGGGCAGGTAAAACTGCCCAAAGGTGACGTCAAGAACGATGAATTCTTCGGGCAGATCCAGGTATTCCACAATCACATTGAAGCCCGCATCCCGCTATTGCGCACCACCCAGGCCGCCACCTCCATCACCCTGCATGCGGTATACCAGGGCTGCGCTGAGAAAACCGGGATCTGTTATCCCCCGATTAAAAAAGATGTTAACTTCGATCTGCCCACTACCAACCAGCTTACCAGTCAGATCCCGCCTACAGTCAGCCAGCAACCCAGCCATACCCAACCTCTTAGCAGCGTAGAAGAATTCACCCGGGACTTGAGCAAGGGCAGTCTGCTGACCATCATCCTTACCGCACTGGGCTTTGGCCTGATGCTGGCCTTCACTGCCTGCATGTATCCGATGATCCCCATTCTCTCCAGCATTATCATCGGTCAGGGTGAGAAAACCTCCGCTGCCAAAGGCTTGGGCCTTTCCCTGATCTATGTAGGCGCCATGGCCCTCACCTTTGGCGTGATCGGCGCCATCACGGCCACCGTCGGCGGGGGGGCAGGAATTCAGGCGCATTTCCAGAGTCCCTGGGTGCTGGTGCCCTTCGCCCTGCTGTTCGTCGTACTGGCCTTCGCTATGTTTGGTTTTTATAACATTCAGGTTCCCGGCTTCATCCAAAGCAGACTCAACATGTTCAGCAACCGCCAGAAAGGTGGCAGCCTCGTCGGCATAGCCGTCATGGGCATCCTCTCTGCCCTGATCATCGGCCCCTGTGGCGGCCCCGTTCTCATCGCCGCCTTGTCCTATGCCGCCGCCAGTGCGGATATGTTTAAGGGCTTTATTGCCCTGTTCAGCCTCGGGGCCGGCATGGGTCTGCCCCTGCTGATCGTTGGCGCCAGCGGTGGCAAACTGCTGCCCAAAGCCGGCAGTTGGATGAACACGGTTAAGGCCGTGGCCGGGGTCGTGCTACTCGCCATCGCCATTCTTATGCTGGAACGCATGCCGACCTTGTTCTCACCCGAACTGACCATGATGCTTTGGGCGGCGCTGTTCATCGTTTCGGCCATCTATATGCGGGCGCTGGAACCCCTGGTAGCAAATGGCAGCGGCTGGCGTATTTTCTGGAAAGGACTCGGTGTGGCTTTGCTGCTCTACGGCGTCATTGTCATGCTGGGCGGCCTCACCGGTGCACAAGATGTTACCCACCCTCTGCATGGCTCCAGCCTGACCCGCGGACAGGCTTACAGCTCGTCGGGGACCACATCCGCGAACAACCCGGCGTCGGCGCATTTGCCCTTTATCCGCATTAAATCCACGACCGATCTGGAGCGTGAATTAGCGAGCGCCCGCGCCAACGGCAAATGGGTCATGCTTGATTTCTATGCCGACTGGTGCACTTACTGTAAGGAATACGAAGAATATGTGTTCCCCGATCCTGCTGTGCATGCCGCGCTAAGCAACTTCGTTCTACTACAGGCGGATGTCACCGCCATGGATGACGAGGACAAGGCCTTGATGAAGAATACCAGTGTTATCCTGCCTCCGGCTATTCTGTTTTTTGACCCCAACAGCAAGGAACAGCGATCACAGCGCATCGTCGGCATCATGACCGCCGCTGAGTTCCTCGCCCATGTGAAGAAAGTATCATCGGAAAACGGCAAATAAATAATGAAAAAATCTTCTCGCATTTTACGCCAGATCCTGATCATCGCGATCAGTGCGGTGGGCGGATTTTACGCCAGCCACTTTTACTTCACGCATTACAGGAATGTGATCGATGTCACTGACAACCGCCAGACTCAACAGCCACGCCGCCCGGACTTCAGCCTGCCGGATCTGGACGGCAAGCTGCAGTCCATCAATAACTGGAATGGCAAAGTCATTATGGTCAATTTCTGGGCCAGCTGGTGCCCGCCCTGCCGCCGGGAAATACCCGGACTGAACCGTTTGTATAAAAACTATCAGAAGCAAGGCTTCGTCATTCTCGGCATCGCCCTGGATGATTCCCAAAGTGTTCGGGATTTTGTCGATCCACTGGGGATTAACTACCCCATTTTACTGGGTGGAAAAACCGGCATCAAAATTTCTAACGCCTATGGTAACGAACTGGGTGCCTTACCTTTTACCGTTATCATCAACCGGAAGGGCCGTATTATTCGTGCTCATCCCGGAGAATTAAGCTACAAGCAGGCAGAAGCACTGATTACGCCGCTGCTTTGACCCCCAATCGGGGTCAGAACACAGATTTTGCTTATATACCATTACAAATTCATCTATAATTTTTAAAGCACATACAAATCTAAATCCACAAGGAGGTGGCCAATGGCTCGACAACCGCGATTTACTATACCGGGTATCCCACAACACATCATTCAACGAGGTAATAACCGCGAACCCTGCTTTTATTCAGATGGAGATTATGAGCGTTATCGATATAATTTAATTGAAGCAGCCAAGAAAAATCAGGCTATCATTCA
>DRJN01000147.1 GCA_011052165.1 Gammaproteobacteria bacterium | reverse complement strand
TTATGTCAGGTTTGCCTGTCTTGTTTCTTTACTTCACCGCATAACCTGCGTCTTTAATCAGCTTGCGGGCAGTGGCACTCCTGAGAAAACGCAGATAAGCCTGGGCGGCGGGGTTATCTTTTCCTCGTTTGAGCAGCACCGCCGCCTGCTCGATGGGCGCATAGTCCTTCGCCGGGATTATCCAGATCGTTCCCGGATCCCTTTTCCAGGCCCTGACCTGCGACCAGGCAACCAGACCTGCCTCAGCATTGCCGGTTGCGACAAACTGAAAGGTTTGGGCGATGGATTCACCGCGCACCAGGCGCGACTGCATCACTTTCCAGATACCCAGATGTTCCATCACCTGCTGCGCAGCAAGACCATACGGCGCGGTTTTCGGATTGGCAATAGCGATGTGTCTGAAAGCCGATTTTTGCAAATAGGATTCGCCATCGCCAAAAGCATCACGCTTCGCACTCCATAATACCAGCTTACCCCTGGCATAGATGAAGCGGCTACCGGGGACGGCCAGACCTTCATTCTCAGCCTTGATGGGGCGTTGGGTATCGGCCGCAAGAAACACATCAAAGGGTGCGCCGTTTTCAATCTGGGCGAAAAGTTCGCCTGTGGAACCATAGCTGATCCGGGTGCTATAGCCGGTGGTTTTTTCAAATAGCCACGCAATTTTGCGGCTGACACCGGTAAAGTTGGCCGCCACCGCAATGCGAACCTCTGCAGCGAATAATGGACTACTGCTCAGTAGCGTCGCCAGCAAGCTTGAGAAAGCGAGTATTTTGTATATTTTCATGCTAATGTTCCTTTCCCGTGGTACTGAAGTCTCCGCCAACACCAAAAATAAAGTGAATTTTATATATTGCCCGGGTATTAATCGTTGCATAAGTATTTGCATGTATTTTATCCCCTCACCCCCACCCTCTCCCATAGGGAGAGGGGGTTATGATGCAAATACTTATGCAACGATTAATATATTGCCCAGGCCAATAAAGGCAGAACATACGCCGGTAAGAGTGATACCATTATAAACTGATTTAACGATAACAACGTGATGCAGAATTTCTCTGCCAGGTGGCCCGTTATGTATGCAAGCTCTTTGCAAGCGATCTGCACATGTTAGGTAATACTCAATTAAGTGCTATAGTCGGCTCGTCCTGGTTCACAGACTATACAAATCGTCATTTTCCTGTCATATCCAGCCGTTAAAATATGTAGCGGGATCTTGATGTGATCCCGAATGGAATCGGCCGTGATGCGGCCGTTGATGAACACCTGCCCACCTTATGACGAACGTTACTTTGTGGCATAGGATGGGTAGATACACAAGAGGAACAAAGCAGATGTCATTAAAAATCTCAACCGGCCTCCTGACGATGCTGGCCGTGCTCCTGATCAACATCGGCGGGGCTGTTACACCCGCTCATGCTGGCGTCCAGGCCATCTCCGGCGCAGGCGCAACCTTTCCCTATCCGGTCTATGCTAAATGGGCGGCTGTCTATGCCAAAAAAACCGGCATCAAGATGAATTATCAATCCATCGGTTCAGGCGGCGGGATCAAGCAGATCAAGGCGAAGACGGTAGATTTTGGTGCATCCGATGCACCGCTCACAGCCGCTGATCTGGATAAGTCCGGTCTCATTCAATTTCCGATGATCATGGGTGGCGTGGTGCCGGTCGTGCATCTGCCGGGTATCGCTTCCGGGCAGCTAAAGATGACCGGTAAATTGCTGGCCGATATCTATCTCGGAAAAATCAAGCGTTGGAACGACCGGCGACTCAAAGCAGAGAATCCGGGCGTAAGCTTGCCCTCCAAAGCGATCACCGTAGTTCATCGCGCCGACGGATCAGGCACTACCTGGATTTATACCAACTATCTGTCGAAAGTCAGTCCCGACTGGAAGCGCAAAGTGGGCAACGCCAAGGCCGTATCATGGCCGGTCGGCATTGGCGGTAAGGGCAACGAGGGTGTCGCTTCCTACGTCACGCGTATCAAGGGCGCTATCGGCTATGTCGAATATGCCTACGCACTACAGAACCACATGACACACGTAAAGCTTGGCAACCGCGCAGGGAAATTCCTGGATCCCGACAGTGCCAGCTTCCAGGCCGCTGCGGCAAACGCCGACTGGCATCACGCCAAAGGCTTTTACATGGTGCTGACTAACCAGCCCGGCGCCAAAAGCTGGCCGATTACCGGCGCGAGTTTCATTCTGGTTTACAAGAAGCAGAGCCACCCGGCTCGTGGCCGTGAGGTGCTGAAGTTTTTCGACTGGGCTTATCATAATGGCCAAAAAATGGCAGCCAAGCTTGACTATGTGCCGATGCCCGCATCGGTCGTCAAACTGGTCGAGCAAACCTGGCGTAAGAGCGTAAAGACCCCGCAGGGGACACCGGTCTGGACCCACTAGAGCACCCTGGTTGTATACCCCGACCCCGGCCGGCCCTCTCTCCTCCGGGCCGGCCGGGGGGTGTTTTCGTACCACAGACGCACCTGTAGCAAGAGACTATCTATCCTGAGCAGGACATGTCTGAGCAATTTATAACATCGATACCGAGCGTCTCGCCGCGCAACCACAACCATGTCACATGGTTTGATTCGCTATTTGCCGGCGCGGCATGGTTCGCAGCCGCCACCGTGCTGATCGTGATCGGCGCAATACTGTTTGTTCTCATCCAGGGTGCGCTTCCCGCCCTGTACAAATTCGGCCCGGGTTTTATAAGCAGCGCCCACTGGAACCCGGTAACCGAAAATTTCGGCGCGCGGGTTCCGATATACGGCACACTAATCACCTCGATGCTGGCCATGCTGATCGCGATGCCGGTCAGTTTTGGAATTGCGCTGTTCATTACCGAGCTCTGCCCCCGCTGGTTGAAGCGCCCCATCGGCATTGCGGTGGAACTGCTGGCCGCCATTCCCAGTATTATATACGGTATGTGGGGCCTGTTTGTTTTCGCGCCCCTGTTTGCCGACCACGCGCAACCATGGATTACTGAACATTTTGGCACCCTGCCGATAGTCGGCGTTCTGTTCACTGGTCCGCCACTCGGGATTGGCCTGTTCACGGCTTCATTGATTCTAGCCATTATGGTCATCCCTTTTATCAGCGCGATTATGCGCGATGTTTTCGAGGCAACACCCCGGGTACTGAAAGAATCCGCCTATGGTCTCGGCTCTACGACCTGGGAAGTCGTGCGGCATGTGGTCTTGCCGTATACCAAGATAGGCGTGATCGGTGGCGTCATGGTCGGGCTTGGGCGGGCGCTGGGCGAAACCATGGCGGTCACGTTTGTGATCGGCAACGCGCATAAATTGAGCAATTCGCTGTTCATGCCGGGCAACACCATCTCCTCGACCCTGGCCAATGAATTTACCGAAGCGGTGAATCCAATTTATACCTCATCGCTGATATCGCTGGGATTGATTTTATTTCTAATCAGTTTTATCGTCCTCGCGGTCGCCCGCGCCCTGCTGCTGCGTTTACAGGCTAATGAAGGCCTCTCCACCTGAACCATGATTACCGCTACCGATCTTTACCTATATCGCAAACGCCGCCTGGTGAACATGGCCAGCCTCACGTTGTCGATGTTAGCCACTCTGTTCGGACTGCTATGGCTGGCGTGGTTGCTGTGGACGCTAGTCACCCAGGGCATCCAATATGTTAACTGGGATCTGTTCACCCAAACCACGCCGCCCCCGGGCGAGAGTGGCGGGCTTTCCAATGCCATTGCCGGGAGTCTCATTCTCATCGTGCTCGGGGTGATAATCGGTGCGCCTATCGGAATTTTTGCGGGAACCTACCTGTCTGAGTTTGGACGCGGCACGCGCTTCGCGGCCATCGTTCGTTTTGTCAGTGATGTGCTGCTCAGTTCACCCTCAATTATTCTCGGCGTTTTTGTCTACCAGGTGGTGGTGATACATATGGGACATTTTTCGGCCTATGCCGGCGGTCTCGCCCTGGCTCTCATCGTCCTGCCGATTGTGCTCCGTACTACCGAGGATATGCTGCGTTTGGTTCCTGATCGTATGCGCGAAGCGGCGGCGGCGCTCGGTGCGCCACGCTGGAAGGTCATCGTCTCCATCGTTTACCGTGCGGCACGCTCGGGGATCCTGACGGGGATCCTGCTGGCCGTTGCACGAGTCAGTGGCGAGACGGCGCCATTGCTGTTTACGGCGCTGAATAATCAATTTTCGAGCACCAATCTCAGCCAGCCCATAGCGAATCTTCCGGTGGTGATCTTTCAGTTCGCCATGAGTCCTTATGACGACTGGCAGCACCTGGCATGGGCGGGAGCCCTGCTCATTACCTTCGGCATTCTGTTACTCAACATCATTGTGCGCGTGTTCCTGCCGGAGCCGGAACGACAGCGTTAACGCAAGGTATACGTCTCACTATGAAAGAACCCGTTATCCAAATCAATCTGGACGATCTGGAGCAACCAGATACCGCACGCTTAAAAGCGCAGGAGCCACATGTGCCGGCTTCTGACGATACGGAGGAGATCCCCTCCAAGATTATCCTGCGTGGACTGAATTTCCATTACGGAAAATCACAGGCGCTGTTCGATATCAATCTCGCCATTCCCGAGCACCAGGTCACGGCCTTTATCGGCCCCTCGGGCTGTGGCAAGTCAACCTTGCTGCGCTGCTTCAATCGCATATACGCGCTCTACCCAAAACACCGGGCAAGCGGCGAGGTCATCCTCGACGGCGACAATATTCTCGCTCGCGGCGTCGATCTGAACCTGCTGCGTGCGCGTGTCGGGATGGTGTTTCAATCGCCGACCCCGTTTCCCATGAGCATCTACAACAACATTGCCTATGGCATACGCCTCTACGAGCGCCTGTCACGGGCCAGTATGGATCGCCGCGTCACCTGGGCGCTCAAGAAAGCCGCTCTCTGGAATGAGATTAAAGACAAACTGCACCACTCAGGTACGGCGCTCTCGGGCGGACAGCAACAGCGCCTGTGCATCGCCCGGGCAATCGCCATCAAACCCGAAGTGTTATTGCTCGACGAGCCCGCCTCGGCGCTTGATCCCATCTCGACCTTGAAGATTGAAAAGTTAATCGATGAACTCAAGCACGACTACACCATCGTTATCGTGACCCACAACATGCAACAGGCGGCACGCGTTTCCGACTACACCGCCTTCATGTATCTGGGTAAATTGATCGAGTTCGGTGCCACCCGCCTTCTGTTCACCAATCCAGCCGAGAAGCAAACCGAGGACTACATTACCGGACGCTACGGTTGAGTCCAGCCACCCATACCCGAAAATGAGAACATGACAGGGAGGTCATAGCATGCCGATTACCGACTGGCCGGAACAGGAACGGCCCCGCGAAAAACTACTGCATCAGGGCGCCGCCGCGCTCTCGGATGCCGAACTGCTGGCTATTTTTCTACGCACCGGTATCCCTGGCAAGACGGCAGTGGATCTGGCGCGGGATTTGTTACAGGAATTTTCCGGCCTGCGCGGTCTGCTCAGCGCCCAGCGGGATCCCTTCTGCCAGCAGCCGGGACTCGGCCCGGCCAAATATGCCCAGCTCCAAGCGGTTCTGGAGATGGGCAAACGCCACCTGCACGCGACCCTGCTACGCAATGAGGCGCTGACCGATCCGTCCGCCACCCAGCGTTATCTCAGTGCCCGCCTGCGTGACCATGCTTTTGAAGTCTTCGCCTGCCTGTTTCTGGATAATCGCCACCGCGTGATTCATTTCAAAGAACTGTTCCGGGGTACCATCAACGGTGCCTCGGTTCACCCGCGCGAGGTGGTGCGTCAAACCCTGGAGCACAATGCCGCCGCCGTGATTTTTGCCCACAATCATCCTTCCGGAGTGGCCGAACCCAGCGAGGCCGACCGCCAGTTGACTCGCCGCCTGCAGGCCGCCCTGGAACTCATCGATGTGCGCGTGCTGGATCATATCGTCATCGGTGATGGAGAGTGTGTGGCCTTTTCAGAACGAGGCTGGATTTGAGCGGGATTATGCTTGTGTCCTGGTGGCAATTTCCGTAAAATGCGCGGTCTTTGACGATGGATCCGGCCGACACCCTGAATCTAAATGCCGGGCCGAATATGAATTTTTTTTGGAGAATGAGTCATGTCACGAGTTTGTCAAGTTACCGGCAAGCGCCCGATGAGCGGAAACAACGTTTCCCACGCGCACAATAAAACCCGCCGCCGTTTCCTGCCGAATCTGCACAGCCACCGTTTCTGGATTGAATCCGAGCAGCGTTTTGTACGTTTGCGTCTGACCTCCAAGGGCATGCGCATCATCGACAAGAAAGGCATCGATGCAGTTCTCGTTGACATGCGTCGCCGCGGCGAAAAGGTTTAAGGAGAAAGATCATGGCAAGCGATAAAATCAAACTGGTCTCAAGCGCCAAAACGGGCCACTTCTACACCACCTGCAAAAACAAGCGCAATATGCCTGAAAAAATGGA
>DRJN01000146.1 GCA_011052165.1 Gammaproteobacteria bacterium | reverse complement strand
GCTATTAGAGCAGGGTTCTACCCTGAAATATAGACCAGAGCCGCAGATTCTGCTGCCTGTCAGCTTTCATCAGGCTACCTGGCTGGCCTGGGAGGCGGACTCACCTGGGGCGGGTTCGAGCGGGCGCATCAGGGTTTCCATCAGCTTGTTCAACTCGCTGAGCTGGATATCGAGTTTGCCAGCGGCGTCTTCCAGTTCACTAATCTTGTTTTTCAGTGTGTCGCGGGATTCGTTGATTTTGCGCAGACTGTCCAGTCGTTTTTCCATTTGCAACTTGTGATCCTTGATCCGGGCAACCAGCGGTGACATGGCGGCCTTACCCCAGGAGCTGGCGTCCTGATGGGCCTGGAAAAAGGTATTGCGCGCGTGGCTGACCATGGAAATGAAGAATTTTTTGATGACGAAGGATTGCTCGGTCATGGTGGTGACCGGACTCTTGCGATAGGCCTCGGCCTCATGATAAAGCCGTTCCAGATCACGCTTGTATTTGGCCAGGCTGAACAGTCTGGGGCGGGTGTTGGAGAGGCCGTGCTGTTTTTGGAACTGCTGGTAAATGGTCTGGATCAGCATGTTGATCTGATCGGCCTGTTTGCCTGCCTGGCTGATGCTGTTGGTCACCATGTCGAAGAATTCTTTCATGTTGGACTTTAGTCCCATGGTGGTCCAGGTCCCGGCCATGTCCTTACGGGTTCTGGCCATGAGCTGATCCAGGCGGGTCAGGCTGAGTTGGCCAAGCAGTTCGGCATGTTTGCTGCTAAAGGTTTTTTTATTGTTTTGAAAACTTTCCACGCTCTTGTGATAGATAGTCTGCTCGGCGCGGGTTTTTTTCATCAGATGCAGAATCACATCCTCGTTCTTGCCGCTGAGTCCCTGTAGTTCTTTTAGCTGTTTGTTGACGGCGGCCAGACGTGAGGTGAGCAGATCGCGGGACTGGGTCACCATGTGGCCGATTTCAGCGATGATGTTTTCCCGTACCAAGGTTTGTTTCTGCGGCAGAATCCGGGTGGCCAGAATACTTTCCAGCGCCAGGATATTGCTTTTTTTCAGCAACTCATGGTCGGTGCGGATTTTCGCCAGGAGTCCTTTCTGGGCGGATACCGGGAATACGTTGGCGGGATCGATGCCCAGCATTTTAGCAGCGGAATTACATTGTGTGGCGATACTGTTGTGGATGGCTTCCTCACCCTTGAGTTCGTCCCATAGGGTATCAACCTTGTTAAGTACCACGATGCGGCTGTGGTGGGTATCGGCTCCCAGGGGATTGACATAGTGAGTCCACATGTCCATATCCGAGCGGGTGACGCCGGTATCCGCTGACAGCACAAAGATCACGGCCTGGGCATTGGGCAACATGTTAAGGGTCAGTTCCGGTTCATTACCCAGCGCATTGAGTCCCGGCGTGTCGAGAATGGACAGGCCATCTTTCAGCAGCGGATGAGGAAAGCTGATGATGGCGTGCCGCCACATGGGAATGTCGACAATCGCGTTTTTTTCGCCATCTTCGGCATTGAGCAGTCCCAGGCGAACGGCCACCGCGGCCGGTACGCGTTTGGTACGAACGACTTCCTTGAAGGCCTCGGCCATTTTCTCCGAGGAATTGGTGTCCAGGGTGATGGTGGTCCAGTTGATGGGTTCTTTTTTGTGTTCCTGAATACTGGTGTCTTCGAGACGGGTTTCGATGGCTAACAGGCGAATATAGCTTTGATCCGCTTTGTTGTCATAGAGCAGTTCGGTGGGACACATGGTGGTGCGTCCCGCTTCCGAAGGCAGCATGCGACGATCGTATTCGGAAAAGAAAATAGCGTTGATCAGCTCGCTTTTACCACGCGCGAATTCGGCGACAAAGGCAATGCTCAAGCGGTCAGACTTCATCGTTTCCAGCAGCTCGTAAATGCGCAGATCCACTTCGGGACTGCTCATCTTATTATGTTCAAGCCAGCGCTGATAGTGGCCAATAGCCTGATTCAGATCGGCTTTCCAGCGACCATAAGCCTGCATTTGGTCCGTAAAACGATTCGTTGCCATAGTGAACTCAATCAGTATCCATTCCTAAACGCTAACTATAATAAATAGTGAGGTGTTCAATCAGGTATATGCGACAAAGCGTGAATTGCATCACAATTTATCCACAATAGTTTTGATCCTGATCGGGTAACGGTTTTTATAACGGCAGATGCCGGGAGAAGTTTAGGTGTTCTAAGCGCGAGGCTTCAGGTTCGGAGGCTGAATGGCGCCGGGTAGTTGCCGGGGATTTTCGATGGTGAATTGTTTGCTGCGGCTACTGGCGCCGCGCAACAAGTTTACCCGTGAAGTGGGCACCTGGAATACTGTCGCCAGATATTTGCGCAAATGCCGGTTGGCCTTGCCGTCAGCGGGCGGGGCGGTAATGCGTACTTTCAGGCTATCGCCGTAGAGGCCGCAGAACTCATCCCGGCTGGCGCGCGGTTGCACATGGAGTCGAAGCACCAGCGTCTTGCCCTGCCAGTAGTAAAATGTTGCGCCGGTCAAAAGGCCATCATTGGCCGCATGCTGTAGGCCAGTCCGCGCGCCAGATCCTGTAGCGGCGCAATGATCAGCAACGTGGCCAGATAGAGGGCGATAATAGCGGCCATGGGCGAAAGATCCATACCCGAAATCGGTGGGATCAGATTACGGAAAGGACGCAGTACCGGGGCGGTGAGCTGGTCCAGCAGGGAGGCGACCGGATTGTAACCAGCGTTGGGGATCCAGCTGAGGATAGCCTGGATGAAAATGCCGTATAGAAAAACCTTCAGCACCAGCGCCAGCAGTTCCACCAGCGCCAGTATGCCAAGCCCGAACAGATTGGGCAGGCCGCGCCCGGGCAGCAGGCTGAGCAGTAGCAGTTCCGCATATTCGAGCAGCAGCATCAGCAGCATGGCGGCGCTGTCGAGACCACCGAATCCGGGGATGATGCGTCGCAGGGGCAGCAGCGGCAGGTTGGTCACTTTGACGATGAATTGGGACAGCGGGTTGTAGAAATCGGCGCGCACCCATTGCAGCAGAAAACGCAGCATGATGAGCAGAATATAAAGTCCGAATAAGGTCTGGATAAGAAAGGCGCCGGCGTTGCTGAAATAACCCATTATTGATAATCCTTATTGTTTACTCACATGTTGGTTTTTTGGGTGCATTGTGGGGCAGAATGAAATGAAGCACCACAGGCACTTCCTTCGGTCGCCCAACAGCTTGTCTATTGCCCCAGTTCTTCAGCCAGTTCGCGGGCGCGATCGCGCGCCGCGCTTAGCGCTGCGGTGACCAGTTTTTCAAATCCACCCTCCTGGAAAGTTTGTATGGCGCGTTCGGTCGTGCCACCGGGTGAGGTGACATTTTGACGCAGGGTCGCTGGGTTCTCGTTGATTTCCAGGGCCATTTTGGCGGCGCCAAAGGCGGTTTGTATCGTCAGCAGGCGTGCGTTCGCCTCGTTCAACCCCAGCTCCCGGGCCGCGCTGATCATGGCCTCCATAAACAAAAAATGATAGGCCGGGCCGCTGCCCGACAGTGCAGTCACGGCATCCATTTGTGTTTCATCCTTGACCCATAGCGCCAGACCAACGGCGCGCATGATGGCTTCGGCGCTTTCCCGCTGCGCCTCGCTGGCGTGAGGATTAGCGTAAAGCGCGCTGGCGCCGGTTTGCAACAGGGCCGGCGTGTTGGGCATGGCGCGAATGATGGCTAATGGGCCGGTCTCGGCTTTTTGCTCCAGCCAGTGACGAATGGATGAGGTCGGGATACCGGCGACAATACTCAGATACAGGCTGCCCTGGGCTGGGCGAAGCGCCTGACAGATCTGTTTTAAAACCTGGGGCTTGACCGCCAGTACGATCACGTCGCACCGATCGAGGAGAGCCTGGTTGTCTGTGGTGGTCCGGATGCTGAAGTCATTCGCCAGCGCTTGCAAGTGTTCTCTATCGGGCGCCGACGCCTGAATGTTATTAGCGGGCAAGCCGCTGGCGATGAGGCCGCCGATGAGACTGCGCGCCATGTTGCCGGCTCCGATAAAACCGATTTTGAGGGTGTTCATGAGGGTTATGATTTATCCTGTCAGTCGATTGAATGGCATTATAACGTTTATTGCAACGATTTACGCGGGCCGAAAAGACCGGTACCCACGCGTACCAGGGTGCTGCCTTCGGCTATCGCTGCTTCCAGATCACGCGTCATGCCCATGGACAGCGTATCCAGTTCGAATCCGTCCTGGCGTAGCTGCGTGTACAGCGCATGCAGTTCTCTGAATGGCCGGCGTTGCTGCTCGAAGTCGTTTTGCCGGCGAGGCAAGGTCATAAGACCGCGCAGACGCAGACGGGGCAGTGTCGCCAGTTCATAGGCCAGCGCTTCGGCGGCCTCGGGCGCGAGACCGGATTTGTCTGGATCAGCCGAAATATTGACCTGAATGCAGACATTCAGAGGTGGCAGGCCGGCGGGCCGCTGGTCATTCAGGCGGCGAGCGATTTTCAGCCGCTCCAGGGTATGCAGCCAGTGGAAATGTTCGGCCACCGGGCGGGTCTTGTTGGATTGTAACGGGCCGATAAAGTGCCATGTAATCCTGTCGTTTAGTTTGGCGATCTTGGGCAGGGCGTCTTGCAGGTAGTTTTCAGCAAAGGTCTGCTGACCGCATTCATTTAAGACTTGTAGTTCACAAAGAGGACGGGTTTTGCTCACGGCGAGCAATTCGACCGAGCCGGGCGGACGCTGAGAGCGCTGTTCAGCCTGTGTGATACGGGTTCGAATTTGCGCCAGGCGTTGAGCTATGGTATTCATCGTAAGCCCAGTATAACTGTTTTTAAAGGGTTCAAGAATTGGGTGACTGCGACCGATAATAAGGCATGAAGAATAAACCGATGATACTGTTCACTGACTAACGGCTGACCCAGGAACCCTGCATGGATATTACTGAACTACTGGCTTTTAGCGTCAAAAGCGGCGCCTCAGATTTGCACCTGTCCGCAGGATTGCCCCCCATGATCCGTGTGGACGGGGACGTGCGCCGCATCAATGTTCCCGTTCTGGATCACAAGGTCGTGCACTCGCTGGTATACGACATCATGAATGACAAACAGCGTAAGGATTTCGAAGAGTTTTATGAAACAGACTTTTCCTTTGAAATCCCGGATCTGGCGCGTTTTCGAGTCAATGCCTTTAATCACAATCGCGGCGCCGGTGCGGTGTTCCG
>DRJN01000145.1 GCA_011052165.1 Gammaproteobacteria bacterium | reverse complement strand
CGTCTGCTCAAGATCGTGAGATCGTTCGGTGAGTATCCTAGTGCGCCAGATGTTTCTGACTTGATTCTTTCACCTGTGAGCATATTTGTTCTACTAGCAATTGTTGTGCACCCAGCAATGGCCAGAGAAGCCACGCAAAACAAGAGAATTGTAACCACGTGTATCTTTTTCATTTTCCCATCCTCCTTTTGATTTTACTGCCGTCGCAGTAGGAGCGCCAGTTACCCAGTGCTCCCTGTACAGATCCCAGCGTGCGGTTCTCCTCCTTCTTTTTGATTCATGCACTTTGCAGATTTTCAGTTTTATTTTGTATCTCTCCTACCATTGCTCCTTTTTTAAAGATGTCAGACATCAGCCGGAGCCTTACTGACGCCGAACGCCTCACATCACCGGAAAAATAGGGGACACGGTTTCACCCCGTCCCGCTGAATCGCCCGACAACCTACCAGGAAACCGTGGTCTGTCCCCTATTTTTCCTTCTGCACTATTATTTGTGTGTAACGATGTGGGCCTACCACAGAACAGGAGAAAGAGTCGCCACCCTCCCTTTCATCTCAAGTTCAATAGAATTTGGGACATCCCACGGCCCGCTACCCGCCCCACCCCACACCCCTCGCTAGCTCAGAAGCCTCATCGACGATACTTCGTTCAGCAGGGAAAAGGTCAAACCATCGTATACGCAGCCCTCATCAGCGATTCTTCCAGTTCAGGGACTGAAGAACGCTCGTGACGTTATCTGAGTGAAACTCGCTGGTTTGGTTAGCGATGTCGGAAGCCACTTCCACCCAATCTTTGTTAATTGCGTCATACTTGAGAAGCACCCTGAACCGGCGCTTTCTAACATGGTTCCATCCTCGCGCTGCCGCAAACGCAGCCGACATGTCTTTTGGGACATTGTAAGTTAGAGTTCCGACAACTACATGATACAAGTCGGATCCAGTCCGCTCTTCATCGTTGGATACGATTCGATTCACTTTTATAGTGGCGACTTTCAGCGCCAGCTCGGCCACATGACCTTGATGTATAAGCGTACCCCGTGCTCGACCTTTGGCTGTTAGCCCGACTGTTGCACTGAGTCTTATGTTATCTTGCGTAAGACTTAACCAATCATTCCAGCCGGTGAAATGCTTTGTGAGATCCTTTTGGTTTCGGATCGTTATCACGCCATCCCTCGCGAAGGCCTGATACAGTGGCCACTCCTGGACGGAATCCTGACCTTGTGCGGTAACCGGGTTCCGAGTAACGAACTTCACGTCACCCAACAGGAAATAGACATCCGGTTGGTTCCATAGGCGGTCAAGAACCGCCCGAGCCGCGTTATCTCCAAGGGAGTTGGACCGCGAACAACTGCCCACGACAACGGCGCCCGTAAGTACGCCAAGAATGCATAGAAGGCGCACCAGCTTCATTCGTCGTTTCCCCTTTTCGTATGACGAGCCGTCCTCGTTCAGCGCCTGCATCATGAACATAGATAACGTCACTGTCGGCGGATACAGCCGTTCGCGGTGCTCCGGCAGATGCGCTTCGGTCGTCTCTCCAGCAGCGCGGGGCCGGTGAGTACATTTATCCTTTCAGCCTGTTAGCCTCACGCGCCACACCACCGAGGCTTAAATAAGTGCATTGGGATAGACCCGAGAATTTGGGTCTATCCGGATCTCCCAAACGGTTTTTCACCATAAAATCAAGAGGGCTCGTCTGGGTAAACCACAGTCGGGCTTATCCACGCCTTGTCCACGGGGCCGCGTGCCTCCAAACCCCGGCGGCATGGTGGGGAAGGGGTGGATAAGCCCTAACGAGCACCTTGCACAGATTTCGAACAAATTTTGCGCATTGCGACATCCTATAAAACTCTTCTATAACAATTGATTATAGATTATCGCTCCATTGGGAAACTCGGATATAGCCGAGAATCTAATTTCCCACATAGGTAACCTTTCCGTTTGTAAATGCGACACGATCGGTACCGTAGTACCAAAGTTCATTGCTCGGTGGAATTATCTCCCGTCTATTTGGCTTTCCTATCGCGTCAATAGTTGCCTCCTTCGTCATCCCGATCCTTACCTGCCTCGCTTCTATAGCACTTGCCATGTTGGCGCCATATTTAGCCACGAGTTCGCGATGTCGGGCCACCTTCTGTGCTCTGGCACGGGCATTCCGCACCGCCGCCGCTTCCTTTGCAGCTTCCTCTTGCTCGCGACGTAGCTCAGTGATGCGCCGTTCATGCTGCAACCGGGCATGGGCCTCGGCAACTTCCTGCTCACATGCCTGCATGTAAAACCTAAGCCGCGGATCTGCTGGGTATATGTCTTTCTGAACGAGTTGGTCGATGGTGACATTGATTCGTTTTGAAAGGCAGGTCTTCACCTTTCCAGCAACCTTCTTCCATTCATTTTTCACTTCCCCTTCACGGACAGCGCCCATCATTGCCCCGAAAATACCCCTAACAATTCCTCCGGTATCTGCCGCCACCGCTGGAGCCGCGGTTCCGGCTAAAACTGCGAGCGTACAAATTAGCGCGATTGCCGGAACCCATGAGGTAATTTTCATGACGACGCTCCATTCTCCGCGCCTCTGGACCCTTGATTACTGGAGTTTTTGGTAAGCGTTTCGACAGCGCGACGAACTGCCCTAGTGTGATTTTCGATCGCCAGAAAAGCGAGAAGAAAAGATATAAGGAGAAAGGCAGAAAGCGCGGCACCAACGACGGTGAGCGCGATGTCGCGGCCGGCTGCAGCCAACATTCTCCCCCCCTCCGCTTCTGCATTCGCTGCCTCATTTTGTGCGATCACAGAAGCACGGGCCTCCCTGGCCCTTTCCTGCGCTGCCTGTTGCTCGGAGAGTGCACGGTGCCATTCCGAACAGACGCCGGTATAAAATGCCTCCATATTGGTAGCTCTGAGCTTAGGTCGGAGTTGATCAAACAACCGCCGAAAATCCGAGATAAAGGTTGTGTTGTTGGATGAGACTCCACACTTTTTAGGAACTGCTTGAGCACGGCGGTAGGCGGCAAAGTAGGCGGGTGTCCTCTTCGGATCGACCAGAAAAGCAATGTTCTTAGCCAGCTGCTGCAACTCGGTAATTTTTTTAGCTGATTTCATCCGAGTTGGAAGGGTGGCGGACGTTTTTGACTTTTCCGAAGGCGGTACGTAGGTAAGACTGAAAGAGATGGCCTCTGGTTTTGACATGTTGCCAAAACGGTCACGTGCGATAACTTCCAACTCATACGTGGCAGATTCCGGCTTACGAAGAGTGTGGAGCAGTCCATTAACTTTACTGATGAGCGCCTTCGTAGGCTTCAGGCCAGATCGCTTACCTGCGGAGCGTACACGGTCGAAAAGAGCCGCGTCCTTTCCTCCTAAAATATCGAAATCAATGGGGTAGGAAGCAAGCCCGTTAGGCGTATCAGCAGTAAAGTGTCCGAGCCTGCTCCGATTGCTTAAAGGAGCGTGAATTGAACTCATTGCCGGTATAAAACGAATATTCTGTGGGGGAGTCAGGAATTTTCCTATGTCGTCTGCGCTTAGTATCGGCGATGATGGACTATAGACGCGAGGCAAAGGGATTTCGCTTGCACTTTGCCATGTGCGCAATTGGAAGAACAGGACAAAGATGAGTCCTACGACGATGATTACCAGACTAGCGATGGCGGCCATCAAGTATACTGCCCGTGCGGCACGCAGGACAGTTTCACCCTGGGTTTGGCTAAGCGTTCTTTTGATCGAAAAGTTCATCGACAACTCCCATTTTCGGTGGCGCTCAGCCAATCGGATTCGACACGCCAGAAATACGCACAGAAAGTTCGAAGGCCCCGACAGCAATACAATATTTTGAGGTGGGATTGGGGACTGTTCTTATTTCCCACACTCAACTTTCGTTACCCTGAGAAATACAATCACTGCGGGTCTAATTCCCTGCAGCTTGCTGCGATATGAGCCCTATTAAATCGATAATACCCCACTGTTTTGACGGGACTCTTTATTCACCATTCTATCCTTCTGTCATTTCCGAGCACTTCGTAGAATAGCGCCTCAGTCAGATCGCGAGACCTTCATGTACTCTAATTGACCACTTTCTCCGGTCAGGCTTTGTCTCGGAACTCCGCCACATGTATGCGCTCGCGCATGCCCGCGAGGCCGAGAAGGCCAGCGATCAACGCGGGAATAGCGATGTATTCGCCAACAACGTTAAAACCGACAAATCCT
>DRJN01000144.1 GCA_011052165.1 Gammaproteobacteria bacterium | reverse complement strand
CTGCTGCTGCTCGCTGTGCTGATTTTCGCCACTGTACCCGCGATCATGTTTACTCATGGTCAAGCCACTCAGAGTGGTAATCCCTTTGTGGGCACCTGGCTGTTCATGGTCAGCTTCCTGTTTTTCACCTGGTTCTGGATCCACGGTGGCCAAACGCTGGGCATGCGCGCCTGGAAAATCCGGCTGCAGCAGACAAACACTCAGGTCATCACGCTGTGGCAGGCGCTGCTGCGTTTCATCACTGGCCTGCCCGCCTGGGCCGTACTTGGCCTCGGGATCTTTATCTGCAGCGCTCCCGCCGCCAATCACCTGCCCGCCGCCCTGAAAAAACTGGAAAACCTGCCCTGTCTGATTCTTCTCGCCCCCGGTTTTTTATGGCTGATAATCGATCACTGGCCTAATTCATGGCGTGATCGTTTTACCCAATCCCAGGTAGTGGATATGCGTGGAGAAAAGAACTCAGCGAAGACGCCGAAGCAATAACCCGGCAGCCATTATTACCAGCAGGGTTGGCAGGACTGCCGCCAATATCGGCGGAAAATTATAGACCAGCCCCATTTGCCCGATCAGACGATTGGCAATATAAAAGACTATACCAATCAGGAAACCAGTGACGACCTTCTGGCCAATGCTGCTGTGGCGCGGGGAGACAAACACAAAGGGGACGGCAATGAGTACCATGGCAATGATCGACAGCGGCATCAACAGACGATTATAAAACGCCAGCTCATATTGTGCGTATTCGAGATCGTTATCTTTTAAATACTGGATGTAGTTCCATAATTTAAAGGACGACAGTTCATCCGGTTTCACTGAAACGATAGTGATCAGATCCGGATCCAGCAGGGTCTGCCATTTAAGTTCAGGAAACGCTTTGAGCACCACCCGATCCTTTTCAATCAGCCCCTTGCGCACCTTTGACAACAACCACTTCTGACCATCAAATACGCCACTTTCCGCACTCAATACAAAGTCCATTTTTTGCATGTCCTTATCAAAATTATACACCTGAATGCCAATCAGACGGCCATCATTTTCCACTCGCCGCACATGGATGAACATACTACCATCACGCGCCCAAAGACCATAATCCGTATTCAGGCTGATTTTGGCCGCCATGGCTTTAACCCGTGCATGCACGGCATACTGATAGGCGGGTGGCGCCACCACCTCACCAATAATAATCACCAGCACAATGGGCAGACTCATCGCCTTCACCACCGATCCGATGATGCGAACGATGGAAATGCCGGAAGTGCGCACCACCACCAGTTCCCCATGACTGGCCAGCAACCCCAGCCCCATCATGGTGCCCAACAGAACGCTCAAGGGAAACAACTGATAAATCTGCATGGGTAAATACAGCAAGGTATAAATAGCCGCTACCCCAACGGTGTAGTTGGCCTGCCCGATTTTATCCATCTCGTCGGCAAACCCAACCATGGCTAACAGCACCACGAGCACCAATACCACTCCCAGCACGCTCTGTGTCACCACTTGACCAATATATCGATCCAGTATTTTCATGCCGCCCTCCGTGGTCTGCGGCGCAACACTAGTGCCCAGGCGCCGGATTGGCCCAGCAGTAGACCCAAGGCTAAAATAACCAGCAGGGCATGAACCCACCAAAATCCCAGCTCCAACGGAATTTTGCCATTCTGGATCCAGGCGCGCACCACATTAAGAAGATTGGAAAACAGAATATAGAACAACATGGCGAGAGCCAGTTTGCCGTAACGCCCCTGACGCTGGGAGGTGCGGCTCAGCGGTACCGCCAGCATCGCCAGACCGAGACAGAACAGGGCGGCGGAAATGCGCCAGCGCAATTCCAGCTGATAGTCGGGCCGCTTCGAATCAAACAGCTCCTGACTGGGAATCGCGCGATAGCGGCGATTATGGATCACCACCGGTTGCTGTTGCAGGCGAATGCCGTGTTTCTTAAAATCCAGTATCGCAAAATTCGGATCGCCGGGCACACCTTCATAGCGGGAGCCTTCTTCGAGAATCAAAAATTGTTCACCCGTTTTTTTATCCCGAATCTTGTAGGCGTATTTGGCCACTATCGTAAACTGGCTGGCCCCATCTTTCCCTGACTCCGGTTTCTGCTGCATTTGCAGAAAAATATTTTTTAGCTCGCCCTTCTTGTCGATTTCCTGCGCATAGATCACACCCTGCGCACCACTCAGTTCGTTGAAGCGGCCCGGCATGACACCTTCGATATGACTGCTTCGATTTGACTTCTCGGTCAGCTGGGAATAATGACTTTCCGCCCAGGGTGCCAGCAGCACCGTAAACACCCCCTGAATCAGGGTAAAAATGACCGCAAGAATCAGCACCGTTCGCATAACGTGAAACGGCCCGATACCACAGGCCGCAATGGCCGTCATTTCACTGTCGCGATAAAGACGGCTCAGGGCAAGTAAAATAGAAAGATAGAGCGCCAGCGGCAGAATATAGGTGGTCAGACTGAACATGTTCAGGCCCAGCACCAGCATCAAAGTACCCGGCTGAATCACCCCCGCGCTCACGTTACCCAGACTGCCAACCAGTTGTATGCTGAAGGCAATCAGCGTCAGCACCAGCATCACGCCCAGGAAGGTACTGAAGATCTCTTTCAGCAAATAGCGGGTGATGATCAAACGGACGCCTGTACTTTAAGATTAATGGGAAAAATCAAAGAGTACACAGACCCACCTGTTTTTACCAGCCCCGCCACAAACCCCCGCATCCTGCCCGCGCATTGACAGGTCAAACCATATCAGGGAACATAGCTGATACTAAATTATCGAAGCGCTAACAACGATAGCTACCCATTGTTTTTTTGCATATATTGCATCTCTTGAATAATACACACTGTGACTTCACGCTCTCAATTTCTACTGGTAGCCCTCGCCGCCATTATCTGGTTTTCGCTGCTGGGTTATCGTGATCTGTTTGAGCCGGATGAAGGCCGTTATGCTGAGATTTCCCGCGAAATGGTCGCCAGCGGCGACTGGCTGACGCCTCGCCTGGATGGCTTCAAGTATTTTGAAAAACCCGCGCTGCAATACTGGGCCACTGCTGCGGGCTTTGTTCTTTTCGGCGAAAGTAACGCTACGGCGCGCCTCTGGCCCGCCATTATCGGTTTTCTCGGCGCCCTCTTTATCTGGTTTGCCGGAGATCGGCTTTATGGCCGAAATGCCGGGTTTATTGGTTTTATTCTTACCCTCAGTTGCCTGTTCTATGCCACTCTCAGTCATATTATCACCTTGGATCTGGCGGTCTCGGTTTTCATGGTCATGGGGATTGGTTGCCTGGCGCTGGCACAGTCACGGCGGGAGGATCCCGCCTATGTGCGCCGCTGGATGTTGCTCGGCTGGGGCGCGCTGGCGCTGGCCACCCTGACCAAGGGTTTGATTGGCCTGGTTCTTCCCGCCGGTGCGGTGCTTTTTTACAGCCTCTGGCAACGGGACTGGGCTCTGTGGAAACATCTGCACCTGGGCAAGGGGCTGTTGCTGGTCCTGGCGATGACGGCGCCCTGGTTCATCGCCGTCAGTATTAAAAATCCGACATTCGCCCACTTCTTTTTTATCCATGAACATGTCGACCGTTATCTGTCCCCAATAGGACATGATCGGGTCGAACCCTGGTGGTTTTTCTTCGCCAACTTTTTTCTCGGCGCCCTGCCCTGGTTTTTTATTATGCTGCGAACGCTTGTCCAGCCCGGTTTTTCCTGGCGGCAGGGAAATAAGAACCAGTTTAATTCCGAACGTTTTTTCTGGGTATTCTGCATATTTGTTTTTGTCTTTTTCAGCTTCAGCAGTTCCAAGCTGCCACCTTATATCCTGCCCATGTTCCCTGTTCTTGCCCTGCTGGCGGGCAAGCGGCTGGCGAACGAAACCTGGGATAAATGGAACCGGCTTGATGCCCTGCTGATGCTGGTCATGGCGGTCAGCTTTCTGGCTACCGTCTTTATTATTCCGAAAACAGTAACGGATGCATTTCAACTGCAGATAGATCTGCATTTACGTCCCTGGCTTTATGCCGCCTCGGGGCTGATGTTGATAAGCACCATACTCTTTTTTCGTTCAAACCGGCAAAAGCTTCACTCCCTGGCCACCAGCGGGCTGCTTGTCCTGTTAGCTATCCAGATGCTGTCCTGGGGATTTCAGGTACTGAGTCCGATTAAGTCCAGCAGGCAACTGGCTGACGCCATTCGCCCCTATTTACAGGCCGATACGAAAATATATTCTGTTGAAATTTACTACCCGCAGTCGCTTCCTTTTTATCTTCAGCGTACTATTACCCTGGTTCACTATCAGGGGGAGTTAGCCATGGGAATCAAGCTGGAACCTGAACGCTGGATTAAAAATGCTGATCTCTTTAAACAGCAGTGGTTGGCGACACGCCACGCTGTGGCGGTAATGAGTCCGGACCGGTATGAAAAGTTCAAACAGCAATCTCTTCCCATGCATCCCATCTATGAGACCCCCAAACTTATCGCGGTGCTAAAACCATGACCCTTTCCGCCTTTGCGCTTATTCTTACCGGTGTGCTGCTCAACGCAGTTGCCCAGTTAGCTCTGAAAGCCAGTGTCAGCGACATGGGTGCGATTCAGCTAAGTGTGGACAATATTATGCCGGTCACGTTGCGTCTGGCCGGTGAACCCTGGCTCTGGCTCGGACTATTCTTATATGTCATTAGCGTCACCGTCTGGATACTCGCGCTGTCACGTGTCGATGTCAGCATCGCCTACCCCATGTTATCCATCGGCTATGTGGTCAACGCCTTTGCCGCCTGGGCGCTGTTCGGTGAAATGCTGAGTACCGGCCGCATTGCCGGCATCGGCATTATCCTTATCGGTGTTTATGTGTTGGCGAGGTCCTGAACGTGCTGCCCTTTACCCGACCCAGCCTGGGCGAGGCAGAGTTCGATGCTGTACGTAAAGTTCTGGAATCCGGCTGGATCACGACCGGTCCCAACACCCTGGCGCTGGAACGGGCCCTTGAAGACTATATCGGCAATGATATTCAGATACGACTGCTGAACTCCGGCACCAGTGCGCTGGAAGCCGCCCTGCTGGCCTCCGACGTCGGCCCCGGTGATGAAGTCATTATTCCCGCCATGAGTTTTGTGGCCACCGCCAACGTGGTCCTGCGAGTCGGCGCAACGCCCGTGTTTGTCGATGTGGGGCTGCACAGCCGTAATCTCGATGCAGAACAAGTGGCCCCCGCCATTAGCGAAAAAACCCGCGCAATGATACCCGTCCACTTTGCCGGCCTGGCGGTCGACATGGATCCGCTTTACCAACTGGCGCAGGACAACAATCTGGTTCTGATTGAAGACGCCGCCCAGGCGATTGGGACGGAATATAAAGGCCGCAAGATCGGCAGCTCGGGTAATCCGGTTTGCTTCAGTTTTCACCCCAACAAGAATATGACCACCATCGAAGGCGGCGCGATTGCCAGCCATGATCAAGACTTCATCCAGCGCATTGAACGCATTCGGTTTCATGGCATCGAACGTACCGACGATGGCAGCATCTCGGTCACGGAATGGGGCGGGAAAATGAACCTGCCGGATGTCGGCGCGGCGCTGGGCCTGGCGCAATTACCCCGGCTGGATGATTTTAATCAGAAACGACGGCAACTGGCCGAACGCTACTTTCAACGGCTGCACGAATCTGAAATACTGGTTTTACCGGCCCATGCTGAAGGCCACAGCTGGCACATGTTCTGTGTCTGCATCGATCATGATCGCCTCGGAACACACCGCGCAGACATACAACAACGTTTACAGAAACAAGACATCGGCACAGGCACCCATTACCCCGCCATGCACCTGTTTCCGCTATACCGGCGTTACGGATATAAACCAGGTGATTTTCCGAACGCCGAACGCATCGGCGTACAGACCCTGACCTTGCCGCTCTTCCCCGCCATGGAAATGGACGATGTCGACAAGGTCTGTGATGCGCTGAACAGTATTATTCCAAATTAATGGCCATGAGCGAAAACATCGAACAAAAACAGTCTGATCCGGCTCCCGAACAGGTGCCGGAATTTTCCATTATCATCCCGGTCTACAATGAACAGGCGGTGCTGAGCGCCCTGTTCGAGCGTCTGTATCCCGCTATGGATGCCCTGCAACGCCGTTATGAAATTATATTCGTTGACGATGGCAGCCGCGATCGTTCCGCAGCACTTTTACGTGAACAATATCAACAGCGCCCGGATGTCACCCGCGTCGTTTATCTGCGCGCCAATGCGGGCCAGCATGCCGCCATTCTGGCGGGCTTTGAATATGCCCGTGGCACCTATATGGTCACGCTGGATGCCGATCTTCAAAACCCGCCCGAAGAAATGCCCAAACTGGTCGCCGAGCTGGACAAGGGACATGACTACGTCGGCACCATCCGCCATCAGCGACGTGACAGTCTCTGGCGGCACTGGGCTTCCAAGGCCATGAACAAGCTGCGTGAGCGCATCACCAATATCCAGATCACTGATCAGGGCTGCATGTTCCGCGCTTATCACCGTGACATTATCAATGCGGTGCTGGACTCACATGAGAGCCATACTTTTATCCCTGCGCTGGCCTATATGTATGCCGGCAACCCTTGCGAAGTCACGGTTGAACACGAAGAACGCCTGGCAGGCGAATCTAAATACTCCCTGTTCAAGCTTATCCAGTTGAACTTTGATCTCATGACTTCCTTTTCCCTGGCTCCGCTACAGTTCTTTTCTATGGCCGGAATGGGGGTTGCGGTCATATCATTTATTTTCGTCTTTTATCTGGCCATTCGCCGCCTTCTGGTCGGCCCGGAAGTGGAAGGCGTTTTCACTCTCTTCGGTATCGCCTTCTTTCTCATGGGCCTGCTGTTGTTCGGTATTGGTTTACTGGGTGAATATGTTGGCCGGATCTATGTCCAGATCCGCGAGCGGCCGCGTTTTCTGGTTCGTGACGTACTCGAGCAACAACCCTCTCATCGGGATACAGATTCATAATGCCCGTCAGTGCAGCGGTCGTCTTTGCCTACCATAATGTCGGCGTACGCGGCCTTTCCGTGTTACTCGCAAACAAACTTGATATCCGTCTGCTCATCACCCATCAGGATAATCCCGAAGAAAATATCTGGTTCGACAGCGTCGCAGAGCTGGCGGTACGTAATGACATCGACGTGATCACGCCCGACGATCCCAATACGCCTGAAATTATCGAAAAAATCAGAGCCTGCCGGCCTGACTGGCTGTTTTCCTTTTATTACCGCCACATGCTGGGCGCGGATATATTGGCCCTGGCAGCCAGAGGCGCTTATAATCTGCACGGCTCGCTGTTGCCGAAGTATCGCGGTCGTGTACCGATTAACTGGGCCGTGCTCCATGGCGAACGGGAAACGGGTGCCAGCCTGCACAAAATGGAAATAAAAGCCGATGCCGGGCCTCTGATTGATCAGGCAAGAGTTGCCATTTTAGCCAACGACACGGCGCATGATGTTTTCCAAAAAGTTGTCTGCGCCAGCGAGACCGTGCTGCTGCGCAGTATCCCCGCCTTACTCAAGGGACAGGCAACGGAAACATCGCTGGACCTTTCAGCCGGAAGTTATTTTTCCGGCCGCCGGCCTGAGGATGGGCGCATTGACTGGAATAAAAGCGCCAGGGAGATCCATAATCTCATTCGCGCAGTGGCGCCGCCTTATCCCGGCGCTTTTTTTGATACCCAGGATACCCGCATACAGATCCTCGGCAGTTATTATCGTGGCCTGCCTGCAGCCGGAAAGTCGCCGCGTATCTACTGGGAAAAGCAACGCTGCTGGGCAGATTGCATCGATGGCAAACGTCTTTGCCTGACCCGCATGGCCATTAATGACCACGAAATAGATGAAGCAGGTTTTCAACAACACTTTTCAACAACAGAATTACCCCTTACTTACGAACAGGAAATAACGCAATGAATATTTTGATCCTGGGTGTCAATGGCTTTATTGGACACCATCTTTCCAAAAGCATTCTGGAAACCACCGACTGGACGGTTCACGGCATGGATATGCATTCCAATCGCCTGGACGATATCATCGATCATGAACGTTTCAATTTTTTTGAAGGTGATATCACCATCAACCATGAGTGGATGGAATATCATGTCAAGAAATGTGATGTCATCCTGCCGCTGGTAGCGATTGCCACACCCGCCACCTATGTGACCAATCCCCTGTCCGTCTTTGAGCTGGACTTTGAAGCCAACCTGCCCATCGTCCGCGCTTGTGTAAAATACAAAAAACGCATTCTTTTCCCCTCGACCTCTGAAGTCTACGGGATGAGCAGCGACAGTGAGTTCCATCCTTATGAATCCAACCTGATTCTTGGCCCGCTCACCAAGCCACGCTGGATCTATTCCTGCGCCAAACAATTAATGGATCGCGTCATCGCCGCCTATGGTCAGGAGCAGGGACTGGATTACACCTTGTTTCGCCCCTTTAACTGGATCGGTTCCGGCCTCGACAGTCTGCACACACCTAAGGAAGGCAGCTCCCGCGTCGTCACCCAGTTCATCGGGCATATCGCCCGTGGCGAACCCATCAAACTGGTAGACGGCGGTGAACAGCGTCGCAGCTTCACCAACGTAACCGATGGTGTGGCCGCACTGATGAAAATAATCGAAAACAAGGATGGCTGTGCCACCGGCAACATCTATAACATCGGCAACCCGAAAAATGATCTCTCCATTCGTGAGCTGGCTGAGTTGATGCTGGACATCGCCCAGGAATTTCCCGAGTACAAACCGGGCGCCGATCAAGTCGAAATTATTGAAGTCAGCTCCGAAAAATATTACGGCAAAGGCTATCAGGATATTCAGACCCGGGTGCCCTGGATTGAAAACACCCGCAAAGAACTGGGATGGGAACCGACGATGGATGTCAAAGACGCCCTGCGGGGGATCTTCGAAGCCTACCGGCATGAAGTCGCCGAAGCCCGCGCCCTGCTTGACGACTGAATAACTGTGTCTATTAATCGTTGCATAAGTATTTGCACCATAGCCCCCTCTCCCTACGGGAGAGGGTTGGGGTGAGGGGATAAAATACATGCAAATACTTATGCAACGATTAATAATACCAAAACACTTATAACATCCACGTTCGTGGTGAAGTCATGAGTGAATCGAAAGGTCGAACCATGAACGCGGAAATGCTGAGAATAGAGTTTTTAGTCTGCTTGTCCTTCGACAAGGCTCTCCTGAGCAAAGCCGAAGGGCTTCCTTCGACAGGCTTCCTTCGACAGGCTCAGGACGAACGGTAAAACCTAAAGTGGACTGGTATTTGGAACAGCTATTTAGATAGCTCCGGACTCGGCAGAAACCCCATGCAAAATATCGCTTTAAAGGTTGACGTCGATACCTGGCGCGGCACACTGGAAGGCGTGCCCGCCCTTCTGCGTCTGTTTGAAAAATATCAGGTGCAGGCTACGTTCCTCTTCAGCCTCGGCCCGGATCACACCGGCCGCGCTTTGCGCCGGATATTTCGCCCCGGCTTTCTGGCCAAGGTCCGGCGCACATCGGTCACCAGTCACTACGGTCTGAAAACCCTGCTTTACGGCACCCTCCTGCCCGGCCCCCATATTGGCCGCAAAGCTAGCCATATAATGCGTGAAGTGGCCGCAGCCGGACATGAAACCGGGGTTCACTGTTATGATCATATTCGCTGGCAGGATTTTGTCGCCAACAAGGATCGGCGCTGGACCGAGCGGGAGATGCAACGCGCCATCAATGTCTATGTCGATGTTTTTTCCCAGCCGCCGAAAACTCTCGGCGCAGCCGGCTGGCAAATCAATGCCCACGCCCTGATGCTGGAAGAACAAATGGGCTTTGACTATGCCAGCGACGTGCGCGGTGAATCCGCCTTTTATCCGATGATGAACGGCCAGACATCCCATTGCCCGCAGATCTCCACAACCCTGCCCACCCTGGATGAACTGATCGGCTGTCATGGCATTAGCGATGACAATGTTCATGACGCCATTTTTAAAGCCAGCCACAAACCCGTTGCCCACGGACACGTCTATACCCTGCATGCCGAACTCGAAGGTATGCAACTGCTGCCTGTCATGGAGCGATTGTTACAGATGTGGCAAGCGGCAGGATTTAAAATCGGTACGCTCAGAAACATTTATGAAAGCCTGCCCCTGAATGCGCTTGAAACCCGCGAGGTTATCTGGGGAGAAGTCCCTGGCCGTTCCGGGCTACTCGCACTCGAAGGCAGCGTAATAAATCAACAACCACCTGCAGAGCAGGCGGTATGATGAAAGCCCCTGGAAGGGGCTATTATAAAATTCCAGTCTGCCCCATTTGCTCCCAACTTTTCTCTTCTCGTTCAGGAGCTTAATGTAACCTTGCAGGGTGGGCACGGTGTTTGTGCACCACAGGCACTTCCTTCGGTCGCCCACGTGGGAAACGTCAATCCTTGCATTTTTAATATCCAACAACAAAGTAACGCGTGGGCACAAAAATCGTGCCCACCCTACACTACTCGAAGGCAGCGTAATAAATTGACCTGGGCGGGCAATCCTCAAATGAAGCTCACCCTCCCGGATAAAATCTGTAGTACTTCGGAATTCGGCCCGCCCCTGCTATAGTTGACGAACCATTCCGCCATCCAGATCAAGTAAACAGGAATCAAACATGGATATAAGTATC
This sequence comes from Gammaproteobacteria bacterium, assembly GCA_011052165.1. GTDB lineage: Bacteria > Pseudomonadota > Gammaproteobacteria > UBA6429 > Thiohalophilaceae > JAADGZ01. The sequence continues at coordinate 1,433 of DRJN01000144.1, read as the reverse complement.
AAACACGGCCTTCCCGAACAGCAGAAAAGCGCCTGCGTCATTCTCGGCATATTCGAACGCCGCAAACTCAGTTCCGCAGCCGAGAAAATGGACCAGGCCTGCGGCGGACGACTGGACAAAATCCTGAAGTCCGGGGATATGGAAGGCAAGGCCGGGCGAAGTTTGATGCTACATCATGTGGAGGGTAGCGCTTGCGAGCGCATTCTACTGGTCGGCTGCGGCAAGGAAAAAGACTTTAACGACAGCGCCTACCGCAAGGCGCTGAAAACCGCAAGCGAAGCCCTGCTCAAATCCGGTGCCCGTGACGCCGTCAGTTTCCTTACTGAACTCAGCGTAGGTGAACATGCCAGCGGCTGGAAAATCCGTCAGGCAGTCGAAATTATCGAACACAGCCGGTACCGTCCGGACCATCTCAAGAGCGAAAAAGACAGCGTTCCCAAATTGGGCAAAATCGCATTCATTGTTTCTGACGCACATGAATTCAGGGCAGCAAAGCAGGGGCTGGCTCTGGGCCAGGCCATCGCTCGCGGCAGCGCACTGGCACGCAAACTGGGCAATCTACCCGGCAATATCTGTACCCCAAGCTACCTGGCTGCTGAGGCAAGCAAACTGGCAAAACAGTCAGACAAATTAAAAGTCCGCGCACTGGGACAAAAGCAAATGGAAACCCTGGGCATGGGCGCCCTGCTCTCGGTCGCCAAAGGCAGCCGCCAGCCGCCCAGGCTGATAGAAATGAACTATCAGGGTGGCAAAAAAACAGACAAACCCATCGTTCTGGTAGGCAAGGGCATCACCTTTGACTCTGGCGGTATTTCCATTAAACCCTCCGCCGCCATGGATGAAATGAAATACGATATGTGCGGCGCCGCCAGCGTTATCGGCGCCATGGCGGCAATAAGCGAACTGCAACTGCCGCTAAATGTTATGGGTATCGTCCCCAGTTGCGAAAACCTGCCGGATGGGGCCGCCAGCAAACCCGGCGACATCGTCACCAGCATGTCGGGGCAAACTATCGAAATCCTCAACACCGATGCCGAAGGCCGCCTGATTCTCTGTGACGCGCTCACCTATAGTGAAAAATTCAAACCCCGGCTCGTGATCGATATCGCTACGCTCACTGGCGCCTGTGTCATTGCCCTGGGCAAACATGCCTGCGGCCTGCTCAGTAACGATCCGGCACTTGCCCAGTCACTGTTGGACGCCGGTAACGAGAGTGGCGATCGTGCCTGGCAAATGCCTCTCTGGGACGAATATGATGAACAATTGAAAAGCAACTTTGCTGACATGGCCAACATCGGTGGCCGTGAAGCAGGCACCATTACTGCTGCCTGCTTTCTCTCCCGGTTCAGCAAAAAATTCAAATGGGCGCACCTGGATATCGCCGGTGTCGCCTGGGAGGGCGGCAACCACAAGGGGGCGACGGGCCGACCGGT
>DRJN01000143.1 GCA_011052165.1 Gammaproteobacteria bacterium | reverse complement strand
GGGATTGGGTCATGGATGACCTTATGTTGCGAAGCCCATGGATGGGCGAGAGCGACGAGGGTGGGGGTGAGGGGATAAAATACATGCAAATACTGTTGCGACGATTAATACTATGTTGACAGGCATGATAAGTGCTGCTTCATTTAAGGCGAGAAGCTGAATATTTATATCTGCACCTGAATCTGAGGATGATGCAATGTTACGAATTTTCTATTTGTTACTATTTTTATTGCTTATAGTGGTCGGCATTGCTTTTGCTGTACTGAATGCAGAAGCAGTTGAGTTCAATTATTATTTTTCCAGCCGGCAAATTCCGCTCTCTCTTATTTTGGTGCTGGCCATGTTCACCGGCGCCGTTCTGGGTGTGCTGGCTAGCACCGGTGTGATTATCAGTCTCAAACGTGAAGTTGCAAAGCTGAGAAAATCCAGTGAACTGGCAGAAAAGGAAATTACAAATCTGCGCGCGATTCCGATTAAGGACAGGCACTGATGCCTGCCATCGCTGAATTTAGCATAGACCAGTATAGTGGTTGAAACACTTTTATTATTACTACCGGTAGCCGCCTTTTCGGGCTGGCTGGTTGGCCGGCGTGGCCACTCGGCAAAAACTGAACGTGGTGGCATCGATATTCCTTCTGATTATCTGAAGGGAATGAATTATCTCTTAAACGAGCAGCCCGACAAGGCGATTGAGACCTTTATTCAAATGCTCGATGTAGACAGCAATACCGTTGAGACTCACCTGGCGCTGGGTGGCCTGTTTCGACGGCGCGGCGAAGTCGATCGCGCTATCCGAATTCATCAAAATTTGATCGCCAGGCCGACATTGAATAAAGATGAGCGTAATCAGGCGCTATTTGAGCTGGGGCAGGATTATATGCGCGCCGGTTTGCTGGATCGTGCTGAAATATTATTGTCAGAACTCCTTGATAGCGACCCGCGTCATCGCTCGGCTTTAAAATTGCTGCTGGATATTTATCAGCAGGAGAAAGAATGGCAGGACGCCATCCAGGTGGCAAAAAAGTATGAGCTCCGCACAGGCGAGAACCTAAGTACCAGTATCGCTCAGTTTTATTGTGAGCTGGCGGAACAGGTGCGTGCGAAGGATGAACCGTTGCGAGCATTAAAGCTATTGAAGAAAGCCCTGGCTGAGGAACGAAGCTGCGTACGCGCCAGTCTGCTGGAAGCTGACATTGAAATCGCTGTGGGCAATGTCAAATCGGCTTTGCGTGCCGCCCAACGAGTCGAGCAGCAGGATGCCGATTTTATTCCTGAAGCTTTGCCCTTGATAAAACGTTGTTATCAGACGCTTGGGCGTATGGATGAATTCACGCGTTATTTGCAAAGATTGTTGGCTGATCACAGTTGCATCGCGGTCGTGCTTGAACTGGCGCTGCTGATTTATGATGCGCAGGGTGGGAAGGCGGCTGAAGAATTCATCACCGGCTTTCTTAAACATACGCCCTCGGTATTTGGTATTGAGCGTTTGATTGACCTCAACCTTGAACGGGTCAAGGATGAGGTAAAAGACAAGCTGCTGGTGCTGAAAAAAGTCACGGGCGATATACTTAAAAACAAGCCGATGTATCAATGCCATCATTGCGGTTTCAATGGCAGGACACTGTACTGGCAATGCCCGAGTTGCAAATATTGGAATACCGTCAAACCCGTTCAGGGGACGGAGGGAAAATAAATGCCAAAGCCACGAATTATTATTGCGCTGGATTACCCCGGCGCCGAGGCGGCGAAGGCGCTGCTTGAACAGCTCGATCCGGCTCGTTGCCGGGTCAAGGTCGGCAAGGAACTGTTTACGGCGGCGGGTCCGGCCTTTGTTTCAAAACTGGTGCAGCAAGGCTTTGATGTATTTCTGGATCTCAAGTTTCACGATATTCCCAATACCGTGGCTAAAGCATGCCAGGCGGCGGCAGAACTCGGCGTCTGGATGCTGAATGTCCATGCGCTGGGGGGCGGACGTATGCTCGCGGCTGCCCGGGAGGCCATCGATAGCTCATCACATCAGCCCTTGCTGATTGCAGTGACGATTCTGACCAGTATGGGGCCGGAAGAACTCGAACAGATCGGCCTGACTGGAGATGCCGGAGAGCATGTCAGGCGTCTGACGAGTCTGGCGCAGGAGGCGGGCATGGACGGGGTCGTGTGTTCGCCACGGGAAGTGGCCATGTTGCGCAAGCATATCGGCCCATCCTTTAAACTGGTAACCCCAGGGATTCGCCCCAAAGGGGCGGCGGCAGGGGATCAGATCCGGATGATGACACCGGCCGAGGCCGTTGCCGCCGGTTCGGATTATCTGGTAATTGGCCGCCCGATCACCCAACAGCCTGATCCCATGGCAGCCCTGGCCGCGATTGAAAACGAAATCGGATAGCCAGGACGAAGGAATCATCCAGTCCGGGGTGATGAAAGAATACTATTTTTTGGTTGACTGTCTGCACGGACGTGGCAGAATAGGGCGTAGAGTTTACGGAATATTCACAGTTATTCCGCCAACTGGACAAGCACCTTCACGAAATAATTTTCTGAAAAATATATTTCCAGAGTGCTAAACATTAAGTCAATAACGAGAAAGGAGTCTCGCGATGAAAAAATTATTATTTGTTCTCATTTCCCTGTTCCTTGCCCTGAGTGTCAGGGCGCTGGCGGGATCCGTTGATATCAACACGGCCGATGCCCACACCCTTGCGCTGAATATCAAGGGTGTGGGCGCTAAAAAAGCGGCTGAAATTGTCCGCTACCGAGGCCAGCACGGCTTATTCAAATCGATCGAGGAACTGGAGAATATCAAGGGTATCGGGCCAAAGCTGATTGAGAAAAATCGCGCCAATTTACTGATCGTCAATAACAAGGCTGTGGTGTCTGATTGATTACCTGCTGATCTATGTAAAATAACAAAAGGGTGCTCAATAAAAAGGGCACCCTTTTGTGTATCTAAATATTATGAAACCGTAATATTTACTACACCCGGGTAAAGGAGAATGCCAGGGTGTCGATTGACTATTGTAATCATTTAATCTCTTTGGGTTTAATTCCCCGCTGCTTGCAGCGAAAAACGGTAGGATGGGTAGAGCGAAGCACGAAGTCCAGTAGGAAAACCCATCAGCAGGGTACAGTTTAATACCCCGTCCGCTTGCGGCGGGGTTGTTTATACCGGGTTCCCTGTTTTTTTATGGCGCCCTTGTAACATCCAGCTCATTATTTAGGAACACGGTAGTTTTGCATGAAAAAAATTAGAAAAGCCGTCTTTCCCGTCGCAGGTATGGGTACCCGCTTCCTTCCCGCCACCAAGGCGAATGCCAAGGAAATGCTACCCGTTGTTGACAAACCCCTGATTCAGTATGCCGTTGAAGAGGCGATTGAAGCCGGGATGGATCAACTCATATTTATTACCGGGCGCAACAAAAATTCCATTATGGATCATTTTGACAAGGCCTATGAACTAGAGACCGAGCTGGAAGCACGAGGCAAGGGCAAGTTGCTGGAACTGGTGCGCAATATCGTCCCCAGCCATATATCCTGTATTTTCATTCGCCAGGCGGAAGCGCTGGGGTTAGGGCATGCGGTTCTATGCGCCCAACCCGCGGTGGAACAGGAACCTTTCGCGGTTATTCTGGCGGATGATCTGATTGATGGGAACGGCAAGAGTTCGCTGGCGCAGATGGTGGAACAGTATGATCGTTATGGCAGCAGTATTGTCGGGGTCGAAAATGTCGCGCTGGAAGATACTGAGAAATACGGCATCGTCAAGGCAACGGCGATTGAAAATGCAATTTCCAGAATCGAGACTATTATCGAGAAACCGCTTCCCTCTGAGGCGCCTTCTACCCTGGCGGTGGTTGGCCGCTATATTCTCACGCCACGGATTATGCAGCTACTTAATACTACCGGCAGGGGCGCAGGGGGTGAAATCCAGCTTACCGATGCGATAGCCCGGCTGCTGGATCTGGAGCGGGTTCTGGCCTACGAGTTTGTTGGCAAACGTTATGACTGTGGTAATAAGCTGGGCTATCTTGAAGCGACAGTGGAATTTGCTCTGAAGCATCCCGAACTGAAAGATGACTTCAGGACTTATCTGAAAAGCCTGAGCCTCTGAGTCCGGAGACATAAAGTCCAGCCGGAATTCATATTATTAATCGTTGCAACAGTATTTGCATCATAGCCCCCTCTCCCTCTGGGATTTGGTCATGGATGACCTTATGTTGCGAAGCCCATGGATGGGCG
>DRJN01000142.1 GCA_011052165.1 Gammaproteobacteria bacterium | reverse complement strand
GTTTCGCCTCGCTCTACCCATCTACTGTTTTTCGTAGCAAGTCACGGGGAATTAAACCCAAAGAAATTAAACACGCTACCGCCCTACCATGCACAAAAGCAAGTATAGGGACATATTCCAGCACACCATCCGTTGTGTGTTTTTGTATCGATATTTAAGCTAAAAGCAAATCATGCTCACTGATGCTAACTTCAGATTGCTTACCCACAATATCAAGCAATATCGTGACACGCTCTGTGCTTTTCTTTTTATTATAAATACCACTATACCCTGAAAATGGGCCGTCAATAATAGTAACTTTGTCACCGGTCTTCATTTCTTTTTTTTCTGTTTCCTGAAAACCCAGATCATTTTCATTGGATTTCAGTAGACTAATCAATTCAACAGGCGCTATCGCTGGTATACCGCCAAACTGAATAAGCCGGGAAACACCCAATGTGGATCGTATCGGTGCCCAGTTGTCCGTTTTTGAGCTTAGGCTAATAAACAGGTATCTTGGAAAAAAGGCTTCAACGATTTGTATATAACGACTGTTACGGCGACGGCGAGTTTTTACCATAGGCAGATAGGTTTCATAGCCCTGACGATTGAGGTTTTCCCCTGCCTGTTTTTCCACCCGGGGTTTGGTGTGAATCAAGTACCAGGAGCGTTGATCTGACATAATTGTTACTACTTTCCCTGTTCTTCAAATTGCGCAGTTTCCAGTTTGAGGTTATAAATCTCTTTTTTTATTTCCTCATATTCAGTCATCTTAATTTTCAAATAGCGGTACATTAACCTGGTTTTTTCCTCAATCCCTCGTGGAGTAAGGATGTACATATACGCTTTTTTATTGTTGGTATCGTAGAAATTTTTAGCCTTAATATGGCCTTTTTTGACCAGGGACTTAACACAGTAATTTGTCTTGCCCAGGCTAATACCCATATTCTCAGCAATTTCCCGCTGACTCATATGAGGATTTTCCTTGACTAACTTCAGTAATTTATATGTTGTTTCTTCACTCAAAACCAGTATACCGTTCAATCATTGAACGGTATAGATATTATCAGGTCTAACGTGATAATCAAGTGATTAATTTGAAAGAAATTATGGGGAAGTTTAGCTGTCAATTTTAACCCTCAGGAAAACATTATGCTAAACAAACCCCTTCGACAAGCTCAGGACGAACGGGAATTCTATTGCCTGGATCAAATTCCTGTTTCCACAGTTCATTAATTTCACTTATTATCTGTGCCACTTTTTCAAAATAAAAAGAATATATTTGGGATTAATCCTGTTCAGGTAGAGCGATCAACCCAGGTAATGTAGCTTCTTCTATTTCCATACGTTTGGCGACAAAATTGTGCAGGCGGTTGAAGGTGTCCAGCAACATAATGCTGTATTCCCTTGCCAGCACGAGATCTTCGGCAAAAGCTTCTGCATCTTCCATGTATTCATGTACCAGACGGTTATGCAGCTTGCGTGCCTCGAGCCAGTTTTCAACATTATTCACTACACCAAGCCGCTCGGCTCGATTAAGCGTTTCAATCTGGCTACCAGGCCTTTCCGCCAACGCTAACAACCAGCGGGGCAACAGCTTGTCAGCAATGGTATCCTGCATGCGACCAAATCGGGAGATAAATGCTTCGAGCCGCTCAGCAAGCTCTGGATTAACGTCCAAACCTTGCACCCAGACGACATCAACCGGCTGAGAATACAGGCGTCCGTAACTGTAGAGCAGGTGGTTCCCTTCACGAAAAACAAGGCGTAGCGTCTGCAAAAAGCGCTCAATTGGCAATAATGGGCTATTGACACTCATAGTGGCACCCCCGTGCGAAGGGCTTCTTCATGCACCGATTGGCAGGTTGTTTCCGGATCAAGCACGAGCACATCGATAGGTTGATCTCCCAGGCGAATTTGCAAGCGGGCCACCAGTTGCAACGCCTTACGTTGACGCTGTGCAATGGCCTTGTCTGACTGCACAAGCAAGTCAATGTCTCCGCCAGAGGCCATATCATCGACTCTGGAACCGAACACAATAGCAGTCGCATCCGAACCGAATATCTCATGCGTGCTGTCGCGGATGATCTGTTGTGCTTTGCTGGATAATCGCATAATGCTGTAGTTAGTGAGCTATTGCGGTGCGAGCACGCTTCTACAGGGCCGATCTCACGCTACAACTTGCACCGATCATTTATTGAATGCGATGGATACTATCAGGTCTAATGTCATAATCAAGTGTTTCACTTGAAAGAAATTCTAGTGCGGTATGGTCGTAATTAACGGGTGAATTTCGATCGCTTTTTCTGGTGGGCTGAACTTGTTCACCCTTCGACAAGCTCAGGGCGAACGGTGGTTTTGTTGCTTGGGCCAAACCCCTGTTTCCGCAGTTCGTCGATTTCATCCCTGAGTTCTGCGGCTTCTTCAAATTCAAGTTCGCGGGCATGTTTGAACATTTGCTGTTCAAGCTGTTTGATCTTCTCTGGTTCCCACGCTCTGCGTGGGAACCCATACCTCTCTCACCAATGGAACCACATAATCATGCAATCTGACCCACTTATGCATTCCCACGCGGAGCGTGGGAACGAGAAAATACCTTAGCACCTTCATCAGGGGACAGAGACCAGTATCGCAGATAAATCTGACCGCCTAAAGGCGGTGGTTTTAACCTTCAATCGAGACGAATAAATACCATAATCCATGATATTTCAACAGTTTAGCCTGGTCCGCCCCCTAATACGCCAATACGCCATTGCCGGGCTGAGCCTGGAATGGGTCAATGATGGTTAGGCTTTGAATAATCTGACCATGTTGCAGGTCTTCCGTATACAGGGTTTCACACCCGGCTTCCAGGCTCGCCGTGATAATCAGGGAATCATACAGACTGAATCCCCATCGATCTGATATCCCCAATGCCTTGGAATAATAGCTCATGCATGGAAATAACTCACACAGAGGCGTTAGCACCTTATCCAGATAAATGTTTGTATCGGCCAGTGTTAACGATGGTGAAAATTTGCATGTCGCCACGTTCAGAAATTCCTGAACGACTTGATAACTGATAATACCCTGCTGTAAATTCAACGCAGTTGATACCAGTTCGCGAGCGATCTGTTGTTTGGCGGGGGCAGTTGCATCGAAAGTATAAACAAGGATGTTGGTATCAAGAAAAAACTTACCGCTCATTCATCTCATCCCGGCTGTAATGTCTACCGGCGCGAGCATAGGACATATCCTGCATCAGCGATTCGTAATCGGTAGCCGATTGCTTCTGCCTGACATAGCGAGTAAGCCACTGGCGAAACATGGCGTTCAGGGTTGTATGCTCTTGCTGCGCACTCTTTCTAGCCTGACTGATCAGGGCTTCTTCAGCACTTAAGGTCACATTCTTCAACATAGTAGCCTCCTCTATATTGCAAAATATAAGTGTACACTATTTTCGTGTTATGACAATACCCAAAAATGCCAGGATTAGAGTTTATTGAGTTTTTTGCGATTGAGTAGCACGCCAATCTGGTGCGAGGGCTGGATGGCTTCTTAGGGAGAGGGGCTTATGCAACGATTAATATTATGGTTAACTTGCCACTCGACTCGGCAACCCAAACCCCTGTTTCCGCAGTTCGTCGATTTCATCCCTGAGCTCTGCGGCTTCTTCAAATTCAAGTTCGCGGGCATGTTTGAACATTTGCTGTTCAAGCTGTTTGATCTTTTTCGCCAGCATTTCCGGCGACATGCTCAGATATTTAGCTGGCGCCTCGGCTACTTTGGCGCGGTGGCGCTGGTTGGCGGCGGCCGCACCATAGGCGCCTTCGAGAATATCGGCAACGGCTTTTTTCACCGTGGTCGGGGTAATGCCGTGCTCTATATTAAAGTCTATCTGTTTCTGTCTGCGCCGTTCAGTTTCCTCGATGGCCCGCTGCATGGAGCCGGTTACTCGATCAGCATAAAGAATGGCCTTGCCTCGGGCGTTACGCGCTGCACGGCCGATAGTCTGGATCAGGGAACGATCGGAACGCAGAAAGCCTTCCTTGTCGGCATCTAAAATGGCCACCAGCGACACTTCCGGAATATCCAGACCTTCACGCAGGAGATTAATCCCCACCAGGACATCAAACACACCCAGACGCAGGTCGCGCAGGATCTCAATCCGCTCGACGGTGTCGATGTCCGAATGCATATAGCGCACCCGAATACCGTGATCCGCCAAATAGTCCGTTAAGTCTTCGGCCATGCGTTTGGTCAGGGTAGTCACCAATACCCGGTCACCAACATCGGTACGTTTGTTGATTTCAGACAGCAGATCATCCACCTGGCTGGTGGCGGGCCGTACTTCCAGTTCCGGATCCACCAGTCCGGTAGGGCGTACCACCTGTTCGATCATGGCTCCGGTATGTTCTTTCTCATAGAGGCCCGGCGTCGCCGAAAGAAAAATGGTCTGCGGCACCAGCCGTTCAAATTCATCGAAACGCAGGGGCCGGTTGTCCAGTGCCGAGGGCAAACGAAAACCGTATTCCACCAGGTTTTCCTTGCGCGCCCGATCACCCTTGTACATGCCGCCCAGCTGGGGAATGGTTACGTGGGACTCGTCCACGATCAGTAGCGCATTGTCCGGTAGGTAATCAATAAAGGTCGGTGGCGGTTCACCGGCATTACGCCCGGAGAGGTAGCGGGAATAATTTTCGATACCCGAGCAGTAGCCCAGTTCCAGCATCATCTCGATATCAAATTTTACCCGTTGCTCCAGTCGCTGTGCCTCGACCAGTTTGTTCGCGCTATAAAGCTGTTCCAGTCGCTCTTTCAGTTCCGCCTTGATCTGCTCAATCGCATTAATAATGGTTTCCCGCGGGGTGACATAGTGGGTTTTGGGATAAATGGTCAGGCGCGGCACCCGTTTCAGCACTTCGCCGGTGAGCGGATCAAAATAACTCAGATTTTCGATTTCATCATCAAACAATTCCACCCGCACCGCATCACGGTCAGAATCGGCCGGATAAATATCAATAACCTCTCCCCGCACCCGGTAGGTGCCCCGGTGCAGTTCCACGTCGTTGCGGTTGTACTGCATCGCGGTCAGGCGTTGCAGAATTTTATGCCTGTTAATACGCTCACCGCGCACCAGATGCAGGAGCATTTTCATGTAGGCTTCCGGATCACCCAGGCCGTAGATCGCCGAAACGGTCGCGACGGTGATGGTATCCTTACGTTCCAGCAGGGATTTGGTGGCCGACAGGCGCATCTGTTCGATGTGCTCGTTAATCGAAGCGTCTTTCTCGATGAAGGTATCCGAGGCAGGCACATAGGCCTCGGGTTGATAGTAGTCGTAATAGGAGACGAAATATTCCACGGCATTGTCGGGGAAAAAATCCTTCATTTCCCCATAGAGCTGGGCCGCCAGGGTCTTGTTGTGCGCCAGAATCAGGGTCGGGCGCTGTAGCTGCTGGATCACATTAGCCACAGTGAAAGTCTTGCCTGAGCCGGTCACCCCCAAGAGGGTCAGCCCGGCTTCACCGGCTTTGAGTCCCTCAACCAGCTCTCGGATAGCGCCAGGCTGGTCACCAGCCGGTTCAAATTCGGAATTTAGCTTAAAAAGTTCGCTCATGGCATTCTGTCTACACTCGGTTTCAAATATACTACATGGTTTTGCATCAGCATTCAGGAAGATTCCGGCATTGGAAATCAGACTCTCAGATCGTGTTCAACGCATTAAGCCCTCCCCCACTCTGGCCATTACTGCCCACGCCAACACCCTCAAGGTCGAGGGCAAAAACATTATCGGTCTCGGGGCCGGTGAGCCGGATTTCGACACACCGGAACATATCAAACAGGCGGCGATCCGCGCCCTGGATGAAGGCTTCACAAAATATACGGCGGTGGATGGCACGCCCGGACTGAAACAGGCCATCATCGACAAATTCAAACGCGATAACAATCTGCATTATACCCCGGAACAGGTGCTGGTTTCCTGCGGCGGCAAACAGAGCTTCTACAATCTGGTCCAGGCACTGCTGAATCCGGGTGACGAGGTCATCCTTCCGGCGCCCTACTGGGTATCTTACCCGGACATGGTGCTGTTAGCCGATGGCAAACCAGTCATCATCAGCGCCGGTATCGAACAGAATTTTCGCATCACGCCACAACAGCTTGAAGCGGCGATTACCGAACGCACCCGCCTGTTTGTCATCAACAGCCCGTCGAACCCCACGGGCATGGCCTACTCCCATACCGAACTGGCGGCGCTGGCCGAAGTCCTGCAGCGTCACCCCGATGTTCTGGTTGCTACCGACGACATGTACGAACATATCCTCTGGGCGGATGAACCCTTTTGCAACATCCTCAACACCTGTCCCGAACTGTATGATCGTTGCATGGTACTCAACGGTGTATCCAAAGCCTACTCCATGACCGGCTGGCGCATCGGCTATGCCGCCGGACCGCCGGTGCTGGTCAAGGCCATGAAAAAGGTGCAATCGCAAAGCACCTCGAACCCGACCTCTATTTCCCAGGTTGCTGCGCAGGCTGCGCTGGAAGGTGATCAGGCCTGTGTCAGCGACATGCTCAAAGCTTTCAAAAAACGCCATGACCATGTGGTAGAACGACTTAACCGAATTGAGGGTGTCAGTTGTCTGCCGGCCCAGGGTACCTTCTATGCCTTTCCTGAGATCAGCGGCCTGATTGAACGACTGCCGGTCAGGAATGATGTCGAACTCACTCGCTACCTGCTGGAACAGGTCGGCGTGGCTCTGGTGCCTGGTTCAGCCTTTGGCAGCCCCGGCTACATGCGCCTGTCATTTGCCACCAGCATGGCAAACCTGGATGAAGCGCTGGATCGGCTGGAAAAAGTGTAGCGCGTGAGCGACTGAAGGAAGTGCCTGTAGTGCACAAAAAACGTGCCCACTGGGTAGGAAAATTCAGTAAAAAAGAGCTTTTTTATCTTACGTTTTGCGGATTATTTTAATATAGTATCCCCACTGGATACACACTGAAACAAACCTTCGGGGAAACTGACATGGATGTCAAACACATCTCGGCCT
>DRJN01000141.1 GCA_011052165.1 Gammaproteobacteria bacterium | reverse complement strand
CACCGCCAGCATGCTCCATAACAACGGTTTGCGCCGCTTGATGACAAAATCGCCAAAGCGGTCCATGGCCAGCCGGCGCTGTTCGGTTTGTGCTTTGATCCGTACCGGGAAAATCGCCATCATCGCGGGAAGCGCGGTCATCGAGAAAACCCAGGCCGCAGCGACACCGGTGGCGGTGATGTTACCCAGCTCGTGAAACGGGGGTGAATCCGAGAAGTTGAGGCTGAGAAAGCCGATGGCGGTGGTGAGGCTGGTGAGGAATACCGGCTCGGCATCAAGCCGCAGGCTTTCCACCAAGGCATCACGTTTCGATCGACCGGCACGCATTTCCTGAAACATCGTCAGCAGGATGTGCACACTGTCGGCAATGCCGAGGGTCAAAATAATAATCGGCGCCAGCGCAGTCGATGCGTTCATCCTGATACCCAGCCAGGCCATTAATCCCACCGCCGTAACCACTGACAGGCTCACTACCACCAACGTCGCGACGGTGCCGGAAACCGAGCGCAGGAATAACAGCAGGAGTGCAATCATCACGCCATACATCACCGGCACCAGCGTAAACGAATCGGACTCACTGACCTGGATCTCGGCGGCGCTGAAAACCGCAATGCCGGTCAATGCCACCGTTAGATCGGGATATGAAGCGCGCAACTTCGCCACCATATTTTCGGCATAAGCAACCGCTTCCGGTAAATGTCGCGTGTGATCCTCGCCAGGGAACTGCAGCGTGACCGACACGCCGGTGGTGCCACCATCGTAAGCAATCAGGCGTCCCGCCAGCGCCGGCTCGTTGAGCGCAATAGTTTTGATTTCGGCCAGGCGGCTGTCCGCTAACTCCAGCGGCTGATCAACCAGGTCGGCGACCGTCAGGTCGTCACCCTCGGCTGCGGTGTGCTGGAAGTTGGTAATGGAATCGACGCGGATGCTATAGGGAATCTGCCAGGCATCCTCCGTCAGCTGCCTGATAATTTCCAGGGTTCGACGGCTGAAGACATTTTTGTCCGCGGGTTGAAGGACGAAAAGAATATTTTCAGATTTTGTGTAAGTCCCTTCAAAGGCCTGAAAGGCGATCAGTTCAGGATTATCAGGACCAAAGTACACCTTGTAGTCGGCGCTGAACTGGAAATTGCGTAAACCGTAGGCTGCCGCGGTCACCGCCAGCAGGCATGCCACCAAGACCGCCCACCGCCAGCGGATAATCCAGCGTGCATAGACAGTAATCATGCCTTGATCAAAGCCCAACATTCCAGAGATGCCCCGATGTGTCGTCATTGCGAGCGAAGCGCGGCAATCTTTAACAGTCGGCGCCATGCCAAAGAGATTGCCGCGCTACGCTCGCAATGACAGGAGTATTTCAAATTAATATTCTGTTGCCGACCTTTCGCCACCGTCAGCAAACCGGATATCATTCAAGGTCCAGTCGTGCCTGAAGTACTCAATGCGGACTGGATGGCTCTGCAGCCACTGTGCTGCTTCTTTATCCAGGTAAGGCAGGATAAACTCTGTCACCCCGCCATACCCGTCGGAAAACAGCTGTGCCTCCTTTTTCAGGATCATGCTCAGGGTCAGAATTCCTGATTGTCGATCCAGTCGCAATCCCTTGTCGGGGTTGCGCAGGAAACGGTGCACCAGCGTATCCAGCTGCACGTCCAGTTTCTGCGCTGTAAAGGGCTCACGACCCTGGTCGGGACAGCTGACCGCAGCGCAACTGACCGCAAAAACAATACGTGCATCACCAAACCTTTTCAGCAATACCTGCTTTTCAATTTCGCCAAGCGTGTAACGCTGACCACCTACGTCTATAATCTTCTTGCTCCAGGGATATTTAACCAGGCTTATCTTCAGGCTGCGTATGGAATCCACCGGGTAGTGCTGCAGCACCAGATGCATGGCCGAGAAATTATAAACGTTGATCCAGAAAGCCTTGGCAAGCTCGCCGCTTTGAACAACTTCCGTATCCACATGCCTTAGGGTTTCGAGGATGCGACTGACCAGCGAATCTGCCTGTCCGGCATCCGTTGCCATCTGGCGGTAATCGAACGCTGTCGTCTCTATGCCATGAATACTTACGGCAGGACGCCAATAGTCTGCAAGCAACGTTCCATAAAGACGTGCGAAGTCGTCGCCCTGCTCTGCTGCTAGCAGCGGGGCCATACCGGCTGTCAGCCAGGCCTGTACACAGAACAGGCACACAAACTGTAGACGTTGCAACCTGTTTTTCACTGTTCTCGTATCTTCAATGTCACTGGCGCCCGGAACAAAAAATACCCGCCGCCAGTGACAAACCGGTTTCCTGGTTTACTTGATTACTTTGGTGGTCGAACTGCTTTTCCTTCGAATTTTATGCGTTTCATTCGCCTGTTCCTGGTTTTGCATCATCTGGTCCATCATCATCTGCATCATATCCATGCGTTGCTCCATCATGTCCACGCGCCCTGGCATATCACCACCCATCATCCCGCCACCCATGCCTTGCATCTTTTTCATACCCTCATGCATGGTTTGCAAGGGTGATGAGCATCGACGGCGTACAGCGAAGGCAGAGGGAATGCCAGTAATACAGCTACAGTTAACAGGTGCACATTTTTCATGATCACCCTCCCGGGTGACAGAAAATTCAAGCCCCTTTCAAAATGAATCTAGGCCACCGGCAACATAATGTCAAAGTGATCCAGGCCGGCGCAGCGGTAGCGGACAAGGTCAGCCCGGCTTTTTCAGATTCCACTTGATTTAAATCAATACTTATACAGGTCGGCAGACATATAAATGGCGCAAATCATATCTCAGCGCTATGCTCGGGGTAACTCTGATTAATACGTCATTGCGAGCATAACGCGGCAATCTCGTAGCTTCTCGCGATGACGACCTGGCCAAAGTTACCTCTGGTTAAATAGTCACTATCGGAAACGGGTGAACACAGTGTTCTGGATACTTTCCGCAATTGCAGTCGCCTGGGCATTGGCCTATGTCCGGGCTTCGCTGGTCATCGCTACGCCAGTCGCTACAGCCTTCCTCATCTTATGCTTTTTAATTACCCAACCGTCATCCCTGACGATAGTCCTTATTTCGCTGATTTTTATTGTTATCGCACTACCCCTGAATCTCCCGGTTTTACGACAACGCTGGATAAGCGCTCCGGTCCTGCAGATTTTTAAAAAAATCATGCCCAGTGTGTCCCAGACCGAGCGCGAGGCGCTGGAAGCAGGCACTGTCTGGTGGGATGGCGAATTATTCAGCGGCAAGCCGAACTGGAAAAAGCTGCTCAGCCTTGCGCCAGCCAGGCTTTCAGAGGAAGAGCAGGCGTTTCTTGACGGCCCTGTGGAAGAGTTGTGTCAAATGCTGGACGGTTGGCGAATCGCCCACGACACTCTTGATTTGCCGGAAGACGTTTGGCGGTTTCTCAAAGAGAAACATTTTTTTGGCATGATAATCCCCAAACACTATGGCGGCCTGGAATTTTCCGCACAGGCGCATTCGGCGGTGGTATTAAAAATAGCCAGCAGGTGTTTCGACGCAGCTTGTACCGTTATGGTTCCCAATTCACTGGGCCCTGCGGAGTTATTACTTCACTATGGAACCGAGGAACAGAAAAATCATTACCTGCCGCGACTTGCCAGCGGTAAAGAAGTCCCCTGTTTCGCGCTCACCGCACCAGAGGCCGGCAGCGATGCAGCGGCAATGCCTGATTACGGAACCGTATGCAAAGGCGAGTTTCAGGGTGAAAAGGATATGCTCGGTATCCGGCTTAACTGGGAAAAACGCTACACTACACTTGCACCGGTAGCCACTGTACTGGGCCTGGCATTCAAGCTGCGAGACCCCGAACATTTGCTGGGTGACACGGAAGACATCGGTATCACCCTGGCATTGATCCCGACAGATACGCCCGGCATCAGTATCGGTCGGCGGCATATACCGTTGAATATGATGTTTCAGAACGGGCCGCACTCGGGGAAAGATGTTTTCATCCCCGTGGACTGGATTATTGGCGGCACCCAGTACGCGGGGCAAGGTTGGCGCATGCTAATGGAACGGCTCGCAGTTGGTCGCTCCATATCCCTGCCCGCGCTTAGCACAGCGGCTGTTAAATTAAGCAGCCGTTTCACCGGTGCGTATGCGCATGTCCGTACCCAGTTCCAGCTACCCATCGGTCGTTTCGAAGGCGTGGAAGAGGCCCTGGCCCGCATCGCCGGCTACACCTACATGATCGATGCTGCGCGGATGGTAACCGCCAGCGCAGTGGATATCGGCGAACAACCCGCGGTAGCATCGGCCATTGTTAAATATCATTCGACCGAGACCATGAGAAAGGTTGTCAATGACGCCATGGATGTGCTGGCGGGTGCCGGGATATCCATGGGACCACGCAATGTATTGGGACTGATTTACCAGGGGGTTCCGGTCGGGATCACGGTTGAAGGCGCTAACATCCTCACCCGCAGCCTGATCATTTTCGGTCAGGGTGCTGTTCGCAGCCACCCCTGGGTATATAAAGAGATGCAAGCCGTATCGGACACGGATTCCAGGCGAGCCCTGAGGAACTTTGATAAAGCGTTATTCGGTCATATCGGCATGGTTATCAGTAATCTCGCCAGGACCCTGTTTATGGGATTGAGTGGTGGACGTTTTGCCACTCGACCTGTTACCGGTGCGGCGGCAGTGTATTTTCAGCACCTGGGCCGGATGTCATCTGCCTTTGCCTTGTCCGCAGATCTAACCATGTTGTCGCTGGGAGGAGCGCTCAAACGAAAAGAAAAACTCTCGGGCCGTTTGGCTGATGTGTTCAGCCACTTGTACCTGGCATCATGCGTACTGAAACACTATGAAGACCAGGGCCGTCCTGAATCCGACACACCGCTGATGCAGTGGGTCTGCGAGCAATCCCTGTATGAAATACAACAGGCCTTTAACGCGCTGTTCCAGAACTTTCCCAACCGACCGCTGGCCTGGTTGATGCGTTTTCTGATCTTCCCTGGCGGCCAGGCCTTTCGGCCTCCGGATGACAGGCTGGGCCACAAAATAGCAAAGCTCATCATGGAACCCTCGGCAGCACGAGACCGCCTGACCGAAGGAATTTATCAACCCGTTAGCTTGCTGGACCCCCTTGGCCGTGTCGATGACGCCTTATTGAAAGTTATCGCCGCTGAGCCGGTACGAAAACGTATTCACACGGCGATCAAGGCTAAGCAGCTACCGGCAAACTGTCCGGACGAGGAAGTCATTGAGCAGGCGGTTAAAGAAAATATCATCAGCGGCGAAGAGGCTGAGCTTGTTCGGACGGCTGTAGCGGTTCGCCAGGAAGTCATCAAGGTAGACGACTTCCCGCCCGACTTGAGCTCCGAAAATTCCACCCCATAAGCAATACGTGGGTAGTCACTCCCGCTGTTTTTCAGCCATGGCCAGCAGCGGTTTGATCAGGTCCATGGGTAGCGGAAACACCACCGTTGAGTTTTTCTCTCCGGCGATTTCTGTCAGTGTCTGCAGATAACGCAACTGGAAGGAAGCGGGGTTTTTCGACAGCACTTCGGCAGCCTGAACCAGTTTATCCGAAGCCTGCAGTTCGCCTTCCGCGTGGATGACCTTGGCGCGCCGTTCACGCTCTGCTTCGGCCTGTTTGGCGATTGCCCGGATCATGCTTTCGTCGATATCGACGTGCTTGATTTCGACGTTGGACACCTTGATGCCCCAGGTGTCGGTTTGTTCGTCCAGCAGGCGCTGGATATCGTGATTCAGCTTTTCGCGTTCGGCGAGCATGTCGTCCAGTTCGTGCTGGCCGAGTACTGAACGCAGGGTGGTCTGGGCCAGCTGGCTGGTAGCGGTCAGGAAGTCTTCGACCTGGATGATGGCGCGCTCGGCATCGATGACACGAAAGTAGAGCACTGCGTTCACCTTGACCGATACATTGTCGCGTGAAATCACGTCCTGACTGGGTACGTCCATGACAATGGTGCGCAGATCCACCCGGACCATCTGTTGCACCAGTGGCACAACGATGATCAGACCCGGCCCTTTAACCTTCCAGAACCGGCCGAGCATGAAAATAACACCCCGTTCGTATTCGCGTAGAACACGGAACGTCCAGGCCAGTAAAGCAGTAAGCAAAACGATAACAATAGCGGAAAAAATGAGCATGATCAGTCCTCCTCTTTCGGTTTTACGTTCAGGGTCAGGCCATCGATCCCGGTGACCTGCACGCTCTGGCCACGCTTAAGCGGGACATTGGCTTTCGCCAGCCAGGACTCACCATGGATTTGAATACGACCCTCCTCCGCGAAGTCCTGTAAAACAATACCCGTTGCATCGATCAGTTCTCCCTGACCGCTGACCACCGGCCGCCCCCGGGCCTTGATGGCCATGCCGATCACGCCAAGAAAGAAAGCACCGCTGATAACACTGAAGGCGATAATCAACGGCAGGGAAATACCGTAGCCAGGCATATCGGTATCGATCAGGATGATGGAACCGATCACAAAGGCGACCAGACCACCGATACCCAGGACACCGAAACTGGGGACAAAGGCTTCGGAGACCATGAAGATAACACCCAGAATCAGCAGTCCAAGGCCCGCGTAATTCACCGGCAGTACCTGCAAGGCAAACAGGGCCAGCAGCAAACTGATGGCGCCGACCACGCCCGGCAGCACAAAACCGGGGTTATAAAATTCGAAAATGAGCCCGTAGATCCCGATCAGAATCAGTATGTAGGCAATATTGGGATCTGCGATGACCGATAGCAGGCGGGTCCGCCAGCCTGGTTCAATGCGGGTTAGCGTTATGTTTTCGGTATTCAAAACCCGCTCATCGCCTTTGAAAGTGATCTTGTAACCATTGAGCCTGGACAACAGATCGTCCATATCCCGCGCCAGCATATCGATGACCCCCGCGGCCAACGCTTCTTCAGCGGACAGACTGGCGCCATCGCGCACGGCCTTTTCGGCCCAATCCTCGTTCCGACCGCGTAACTGGGCCAGCGAACGCAGATAGGCAGCGGCGTCATTGACAATTTTCTTTTTCATGGCGTCGCCGGTATTGTCCGGCACGTCTTTCTTACCCTGATCTTCTCCGGGACCGGGAGGACCGGGACTCGGCAACCCGCCCTTTCCACCGATCTGCACCGGCGTTGCAGCACCAACATTGGTGCCGGGCGCCATGGCGGCGATGTGGCTGGCGTAAAGAATATACGTCCCGGCACTGGCGGCGCGTGCGCCGCTGGGTGCGACGTAGCCCACGACGGGAATCGATGAACCAAGGATTGCCTGCACGATGTCGCGCATGGCGGTACTCAGGCCACCGGGGGTGTCGATACGCAGCACAAGCAATGTGGCGCCGGATGCCTCGGCCTTGTCGATGCCGCGTTCGATGAAATCACTGGTGGCGGGGCCAATTGCGCCGTCGATTTCCAGCAGCACAGCAACCTCGCTGGCGGTCACCGGGAGTGCCGCACAGAACATACCGATGACAAGCAGCCATTTTGCCAGGTGATGCATTTCCGTCTCCACCGGACGCCGCTCCCTTATTGTCAGGATACACCTATTTCGGTCTACTATACTTATGAGTATAGAGGGTAATCCTGGAAGGCGATTCAGGGAGGTTAGTGTGCCGGCGGCGAATTCACATCTCGATCAGCGTATTGTGGATACCGCGCTTGCCATGGCAGACAGGCGCGACTGGGAGTCCGTGCGGCTGTACGCTATTGCCACCGAACTGAATATTTCCCTGGACGATATTCGTCATTACTACCGGGAGAAAGAAGATCTGATCGACGCCTGGTTTGACCGGGCTGACCGGGCGATGCTGAAAGTTGCCGAAAACGAAGCTTTTCAGGAACAAAGCAGCGAGGAAAAGATTCATACCCTGCTGATGGGCTGGCTGGGCATTTTATCGGCCCACCGGCGCGTTACCCGGCAAATGATTTTCGGCAAGCTGGAACCAGGGCACCTGCACTACCAGATCAAAGGCCTGATGCGCATCAGCCGCACCGTACAATGGTTACGGGAAGCGGCAGGCCGGGACGCCACGCTGCCGCTGCGTGCTATCGCGGTACCGGCAGGTTGAGCGGCGCCGGCATCTTCTTGTACACCCGCGCGGACAGATCATAACGTGAACCGTGGCAGGGACAGAAGAAGCCTCCAGGCCATGCCGATCCCAGGTCTGTGGGCACAATATCCGGACGATAGTCGGGTACACAGCCAAAATGCGTGCAGATACCCACAACTGTGTCTTCTGCCATGATTGCCCTCCAGCGCTGTCTTTCATTTTTCCATGCCAGAAGCGTAGACCTTGTAAGCTGCGCACATGTCAAGAGAGCCGGTCTGTTTCTTCCGGCGCCCGAAGGAACCAGAGTTGATACAGCGAAATCAGGATCTGCCCTGCCCATCCTAGTCCGAGCACCGCACCGGCCACCAACACCGTGTAGGCGTAGACCGGATCCCATTTGGTGAGAAACCAGGCGAGGATATCGGCGAAGATCGCTACGAAGGGTAGCAGGATTAGCGTCGCCTTGAGCCAACCGGCCAGAATGGCGAGGCGGAAGATGGAACCTATCCCCAGGGCGACAAGCCCGATACCAAACAGGTGGATGTGGGACAGTTTCATTAACGTATGCAGCGATTCGCCGGTATCCACATCAGCCACTGCCCTGACGCCTTCATAGCTGGAGAGGTCGGGGATCTTCAACCCCGAGACCGGGCTGTGACATTGCAAGCAGGTTTTTTCCAGGATGGGGCGGATGCGAGTAGTGTATCCTTTTTCGGATGCACCGCCTTTCAGCCAGGCCACGATTTGGTAGCGGTCGTCGATCTTCTGGATGTAGCCGGCCATGGACCCGCGGATCGCCGCCTCCAACCGTGTGCCGCTACGGTTCCCGTAGTAAGTCTCCGCAATGTCTTCCACCGATAGACCCGGTTTACCGTCGCGCTCCTCATGGCTGGTGTACAGATACACCAGCGCCATCAGGTAGCCGGTACCCATGAGTAGAAGAAATGCCGTATACAGCAGTTTCTCGCTCAGCGAGCAATCACAGAAACAGCGCTGTTTCATGTGTAACTCTCATTCATTCGGCAACCCTATTTGGAATGCCCGACCAACTGCCGCCATCGACCCATGCGCGGAAAGAACATCGGCACGCGCCGTTGATAGGCACAGTATTCCTCCCCGAACTGTTCAACCATCCGTTTTTCCTCACTGCGCGCCAGTAAGCCGTAGACCAGCACGATAACAGGAAACAAACCTACCGAGAACAGTGTTGGCCAATGTACGACGCCCTCGCCAAAGAGTCCGATGAACAGCCCCGTATATTGGGGATGCCTCACCAGACCGTACAAGCCAGCGGTTGCAAGCTGCTTCTGCTGGTGCGCACGGTAGAGCTCGCGCCAGCCTTTTATGAAAATGCCAATGCCAATAAACAGCAGTACGTAGCCGAGCAACATTGAAATCAGCATGCCGGTCTCACCCATACCAATCAGCGAGGACCAGAGATTGGCGTTGAGATTGTATCGATCCAGCCCAAAAAACCGCGCAAGCAGGTAAATGGTGAGGGGGAAACCATACATCTCCGCGTACAGCGCAATAATGAATGCCTGCACTACCCCTGCGCTCGCCCATTCGCGCCACGTTTTCGGGGCGAGATAACGATAAAGCACCCATGACGCCACCACGATCATGATCGCGGCGATACCCCAGGCACCGGAATGCGCAATATGCTCTTTCATGGTGTAATCAAGTTTGCCAATTCCTTTTAAAAAAGTACTAGCCGCTTGTTAAGTTTTGCAGAAAATCGGGATTAATCAAGTTTAAGAGCAGTAACGTAACGCTGCCAAACTCCAGCAGCGGCAGTAACCGAACAGATTCTTTACGAAGAACGTGAACTCCTGAGTCAGATGGCCATTAAAGTCCAGTCACCTCAAAAACTACCACCCGGTAAAAGTCGTTGAAAAAGCGGTACTCCTCGATCTGTTTAACCCCTTTCCCCTGTTGTTGTGCACGTTCTTGAAGGATTGCTGCCAGATCCTCGCGCCAGAAGCCGTCGAGAAAGGGTTCCAGGCGGGTGATTAACCAACGGCTCGGCCAGAAACGATACAGCCAGTGTGTACGTGGTAACGGGCCATACTCGGTAATGACCAGTCGACCGTCCTGCTGGATGATGCGTAACGTCTCGTCGAGCGTTCGCTGGCGCGCCTCGGGGGGCATTTCATGGAACAGGAAAAAGATCAGTACCGTAGCAAAGCTGTGTTCCGCCAACGCCAGATACTCGGCGTTCATGCGCGCTGGCAGCAGCTGGTATCGGGATTCGCCGCCCGATTTGGCGCGACTGTGCTGGAGTTGTTGCGGCGCTACGTCGACAAGGTAAAGCGGCTCACCGTCCATGCTCTGCATCAGCACGGGGGTCAACTTCCCGTAAACGCAAGTGAGCTGCAGCAAGCGCCCGCCGGGACACCGCTTGAGACACGCCAGGGTCTGATCGAGCAGTCGCTGGTACTGCCCGAACAGGATGGCGTTAATGATCGGTTGATGGTCAAAAAAGCGAATTGCGGGTTGCCACAGATAGGCCCACCAGTAATGGCGCGCCAGGTAGGCAGGCATGCCGTCCAGAAAGTAACGCCAGATTGTGAATCGTGATCTCATCGATCGTGAGAAGGCACTGTTTCAGTCACAGTCGCCCGGAACGGGAAATCCCGACTGCCAGGCGCAGCGTAAACCACAATGCCAGCGCAAAACCGGCCACGGCAGGTAGCGGCATGCCCCACAGGCGCACACCCGAATCAACCTGCATCAACAGGGCACTGGCGATATAAAGCCCCAGAGTCACCAGGGCCAGGGACAAACGATTGCTGCTACGATCCAGGTGCCGCTCCAGATCTTTTAGTCCATGGTGCTGAAGACGAACCTCCAGACCCTGTTTGCGAACTTGCCGCAGCCACTTGCCGACAGAATTCGGGAATTCCTGTAGTACGATACCGGCTTCATAACCCAGGCGCGCCTTGCCGGTTGCCGACCGTTCTTTCATGGCTGCTTTAGCAATGGGCTCCGCCTGGCCCGCCAGTCCGTCGAGCAAATTGAAGTCCGGATCCAGACTGCGCACCGTTGTTTCCATCAGAAACAGTGTGCGCATCAATATCAGCAGACTGCGCGGAAAACGTACGTCACGCCCCTGCCCCATCCTTATAATGCGCACAAAGGCCACGGCAAATGACCAGTCCTTCAGGGGCAACCGGGCATAGTCGTCGAGCAGTTTTTCCAGTCCCGCGCGATACGTCGCCTCATCAAGGTCACCCGCCAGCACGCCCAGATCCAGATAGGCATCCAGCAACCAGTCTGCATCCTGGCGGACAAAGGCTTGCATGAAGGCCGCCAGGTTGCGACGGGTTTCACGATCCATGAACCCCACCAGGCCAAAATCGTGAAAGCAGATGCGGCCGTCATCCATAATAAACAGGTTGCCGGGGTGCGGGTCACCGTGGAACAGACCCAGGATAAAAAACTGGTGCAGGTAGGCGTCAACAAAGTTTTTTGCCAGGCGCGGCCCGTCCTCCCGGATCGTCGGATCATCCACCCGGAGGCCACCGCTGCATTCCTGCACCAGCACGGCGTCTGTCGAGAAGGATTCGAATACGGCGGGTATATTCAGCGTCTTCCAGTCCCTGAACGCTTCGCGGAAACGCTGCACGGAACGTGCTTCCTGGACAAAATCCATTTCCTGCAACAGGCCTTCGTGCGCCTCGGAGATAATATCGAGCGGATGGTAGCGACGCAGAAACGGCAGCAGCAAAAGTACACCGCGGACAGCGGTGCGTAACAACCAGATATCCTGTGCCACCTGTCTCCTGATATCCGGGCGACGGACTTTGACAATAACGTCTGTACCGTCCTTGAGACGCGCGTGGTGGACCTGGGCAATCGATGCCGATGCCATCGGTTGTTCGTCAAACTCCGCGAACAGTTCCGTCGGCGGCGCACCCAGGGCGGCGGTAATCTCGCGCACCGCAATTTCACCTGGAAACGGCGCCACCCTGTCCTGTAGACCTTCCAGCGCCTCGACGTATTCATCAGGCAACAAATCACGCCGCAGACCGACACCCTGCCCGAGTTTGATAAATGTCGTTCCCAGCTTCTCCAACATCCGGCTCAGGCGCTGTGCCGGGGACTCGGCATGACGCAGCAAGCGCAGGCGCACCAGCAGCAACCAGCCCGCATAACCCCACAATGAAAGGCTGATGCGGATAAATCTTGGGATTCCCATTGCAGTGCCCCTTTAGACATGACTGCGTTATTATCCAACTATCCGTTATAAGCCGGCAAGCTTCCAGTAATCATTCAATCGGGGCAGACGATGACATTTATTATTCAGGGGCTGAACAGTCACGAGCTCATGTCGGTGGAGCAACTCTTCAAACGACCCCTGGCAGATAAAGTACGGGCTATTGTTCCTGAACGTCCCGTTAGTGAAAAAGATCACCCTGTTGATGAGCAGGCCCCAAAACATCAGCCGCGGTCATACTCGGTCACATCCGCCTATCAGGTCATAGAGCAGTTGCCGAAAAGTGAGACTGTCCTGTTCGCCGAGCAGATAAT
>DRJN01000140.1 GCA_011052165.1 Gammaproteobacteria bacterium | reverse complement strand
TTGGAAAATATGAAGTTGTGCTGACCAGGCTCAATTTCAACATAGTCTATGAGCGTATCTTTTAGTAGCAGGGCGCTGGCCGGAGCCAGTACAATCTCAACGCCTTCACTGCTGAACTTCAGATCATCAGGACTCAAATGGTCGGCAAAACCCATGGCATATTCAATGCTACCATCTTCAATCTTTTTAGCTGCAATTCGCAAGGCCATGTTTTCAATATCCTGCTGGTTGGCAGAGGCTTTGATTTGCTCTGCGGCACTCGGGGTTATAGTCATCATGCTGTCGTTCCTTCCCTTCGGCAAATTTACTCTGTGACGGATGATACGCTATTGCGTATGAATTCGACAAATCGTTGAGTCCAGTGGTTGGCTGAGGTGTCCCGCAAATGGGCGTAATTCGCCAGTAGGTTTTTATGAACAATACCATCATTCTGACCGTCGATGCCAATCCCGCGTACAACCCGATAGGCGAAATCCAGAGCACCGGTATTTTCAAGTGCCGAATAATGAAATTCGTGCCCTGGAATAATGTGTGGGTCCGGGGTTTCTGGGTGGCTCGGCCAGAGGTGTTTTGCTCTTTCTGTCAGTTGAATATAACCCCGCCCCTGCGGGGTTTTATACATCCGGGTGTCGGCAGGAATGACGCCGACCATCTCATGACTTTGATCGCCCCACAGGATACGCCGGGTCAGGTACATCAGACCACCACATTCTGCATAAGCGGGCATGCCGTTTTCTATGGCGTCAAAGATGTTAGCCCGCAGGAGTTGATTGTCTGCCAACGCCTGCATGTGGGCTTCCGGGAAACCTCCACCGATAAAGAGAGCATCACAGTCGGGCAGGTGGGTGTCCTGCAGCGTATCAAAGAATAGCAGGTTGGCTCCTGCGGCCTCCAGCGCCTCGAAGTCCTGCGGATAATAAAAGCCGAAAGCGGCATCACGGGCAACCGCAATACGCACGTTGCCTCCGCTAGTCTCTGCTGTTTGACAGCCTGGAAAGCTGTGGGCGGACAGGGGCGGAGCAGTGGCGGCAATCTGCGCCAGTTTATCCAGTTCAACCTGTTCCGCAATAAGACGGCCGATTTGCGCAACCTTGTTGTCTGCTTCATGCGATTCATTACTGGGGATCAAGCCCAGGTGGCGTTCATCAATCTGCAAGGCCGGATTGTGATAAACCGCGCCAAGCACGGGGACATCGGTGTAATGCTCTATTACTGCGCGTAACTTGCTTTCATGACGGCGGCCACGGATCTGATTTAGAATGACGCCCGCAATATTGATATCCGGTTCAAAACTCTGGTACCCCAGTATCAGAGGGGCAATACCCCGGGTAACGCCCTGTACGTTAATTACCAGAATAACCGGAGTCCGAGTCAGTTGGGCCAGGGCGGCATTGCTGTTACTGCCATCGACATCAAGACCATCATAGAGACCCTTGTTACCCTCAATAATAGAAAGATCACTGCCTTCTGAATAGTGCTCAAGGGTTGCCAGCATTTCATCATGCTGCATGGTATAAAAATCAAGATTATGACAGTCACGTCCACAGGCGCGGCTCAACCACATGGGATCGATATAATCCGGGCCTTTTTTAAAGGGCTGGACGGTCTTGCCCTGCATCTGGAAGGCCGCGCAAAGTCCAACGCTCAGGGTTGTTTTGCCTGAAGATTTATGCGCCGCAGAAATGAGCAGCCGATGAAGGGTCACGGGATGCCCTGATTCGGATAAGCTGAAATCAGATTTGAGTTGAGCTGAGTGCAACGAGGCTTAAGGAATTGTTCAGACAATGGGGCAATCTCATAAATAATGAAAAGGGGACACAACAATGTGGGTCCCCTGTCATTTTTTAGTTTACTGCACCTGGCAGTAAACCGGTTTTTATGAATGCTGCGGATCAACCACTTCATCTGCCAGACTCTCCGGCAGGAAGCGCAATATCTTGATGGCCAGAACAACGGTGATCATGGCGGTTGCCATGCCTCCCAGGCCCAGCATAATTTCAGACAGGCTGGGAGCATAGTGATTGACGACACCATCAAAGAAACTGCTTTGAACTTCCATACCTGGAAACAGGCTCAGTGGATACGCCTGACCACCAATAATGATGACGTACATCTGCGCCATGCCGCCAATAATAACCAGCATAGCGGCTACTCCCACCAGTGTTCTGCTTTTGCCCCAGGTCGGGTGGTAGAGAAGGGCAAGAGGAACCAGGCTGCCAAGCAAAATCTGACCAATCCAGAACAGCTTTGTATAGATACCCCCGTTCAAGAGGATAAATGCTTCAACACCACTGTCTTTTGCCATATAGATGTTGGTCAGATGCTGAACGATGACAAAGTAGAGTACAGCGGCAACAAAGACACCGAGCAGGTTTTTCAGAGTGTTAAAAATAACATCGCCTAAAGGTCTATGGGTCCAGTTATAGGCGGCCAGTAGTACCAGCAGAAAAATAGCCAGGCCAAATGAAAATGACATAATAACAAACATGGGGGCCATGATGGCCGAATCATAAGCCTGCCGGGCCACCAGAAAGCCAAAGATAGAGCCGGTACCCGTAGTGAGTGTAAGACGCCAGATGAAGGCAGCAAAACCGGCATAGTGAGTATACTTGTTCAGGCTGCGCTGCATCATGGTCCACAGATAGATGCCTACAATCAGGAAAAAGCCATTATAGAGGATCATGTTCCAGGCAAAAATCGACCTGAAGTTGTATCGGGTCATGGCAATGATGAGTCGATCGGGGCGGCCCAGATCAAGTACCAGTACCATCAGGCCACCTAGCAGCAATGAAATCGCCAGCAGTCCGGAGAGTCGGGCCAGTGGTTTATAGGCCGTTTTGTTAAACACGGATGAAATGGAGGCGATGTTCAGTGCCCCGGATGCTGCAACAATAAGGAACACGGCAAACACGTGTGGCATACCCCAGACAATCTGGTTAGTCATACCGGTAACATGATGTCCATTATGTTCCATGTAAAAGCTTGAACCAAGAGCAGCGAGTATGAAAATACCCAGAAAGCCGAGCAATGCCAGATAACCAGCGCTACGACCTTCAATTTCCACAAAATTTGCTTTTTTCATTATGCCGTCAACCTACTAGTCTATATTATTAGATACCTTGATAACGAACACCTGTATTCAGGCCAAGATCCGCACGGATCTCTTTGCCACCATACTTGGTCAGGCGTTTTGAGATTTCACTTTCAGGATCATTCAGATCACCGAACAACATGGCTCCGTGTTTCGCCTCGTTACAGGCTTCGACACAAGCGGGTATTTTGCCATGATCAACCCGGTACACACACAGGGTGCAGGATTCAACTGTTCCCTTTCCTCGTGGCGCACTGACTGACTGATCATGAACTACTTCATGTTCAAAAGAACGCGCCTTGTAGGGGCAGGCCATCATGCAGTAACGGCAGCCGATACAGATGTGCCGGTCGACCAGTACAATGCCATCCGCACGTTTGAAAGAAGCGCCGGTGGGACAGACATCAACACAGGGCGGATTTCCACAGTGTTGACACATCATGGGCAGGGACATGACATGCCCGGTTTGTTTGTCGGTAACCGTGAGTTTGCGAATCCATTGCACATCCGTTTCCGGACGGTTATGCCCTTCCAGTTTGTGTACTGTTTTACAGGCAGTGACACAGTCGTCGCAACCGGTCGAACATTTAGTGTTGTCAATAAGCAAGCCCCAGCGAACCTTGCTGGTAACCGCCTGTGCAGCGGGTTTTGCCTGCGCAGCCCGAAACAGAAGCACACCGGGGGCAATTGTTAAGCCGGCGGTGGTAGCCATAGCGGAGCCTAGAAACTTACGTCGTGTTAAGGCTGCATTTTTCGAGGATTCTATGTGAGACATTATTTGGCATCTCCAGATGGCAAGGTGTCATTCGAAGTAAATTTTTCATGACCTTCTGGCAGGGACTGTCTGTTTAAGTTTAATGACGAATAAGCACTTTTAGGATTGTCATTGTGACACTGGAAACAGTCAATCGTGACAGCCGCATAATTATGGCAACTGCTGCAGAAGAAGTCATTGTCGCCAAACTTGGGATATTTGCCATTTTTATCGGGTGTTACATGGCACGCGATACATTTGGCCAGACTGTATTTTTTAGTTCGAATACCTTTGTGCATAGTCTGGTCGCGATGATGCAGAAGATATTTCATATGATTTCTACGCATATCGGCAACGGGGTTGACACAACCATATTCCGCTGTCGCCTTAGCCTTTGCTTTTGGCACCGTAGGCAGAATACCTTCAGCAAAGAGACTAAGGGGCAGGGTTAAAATCAACCCTGCCAGTAACAAGCTTAGTTTTTTTTTGTATAGTCCAACTGACACTATTCAGTCCTCAGTTTGATTATTCACCCATGGCCATGTCGATGTAACCGGTCGGGCATACATCGGCGCAAATATGGCAACCAATACACTTGGCATAGTCGGTTGCAACATAACGTCCCATCGTTTTTTCACTCTTGGGTACACGATAGACGGCATCCATCGGGCAGAAGATGACACAGTTATCACATTCAAAGCACATACCACAGCTCATGCAACGATTCGCTTCAGCTATTGATTCCTCATCGCTCAGGCCTTTCATTCGTTCATTGAAGTGGCCCAGTACTTCATTAGTATCAGGAACATCTTCCTGGCGCTTATGACGAGGCGTGTACTGAAAATGGCCGAGGAACAATCTTTCTGCCGGAATAATCTCATGCGCCGAGCGATCATCAAAGTTATGTACGGCAAAGTTACGTTCGGCGGTGCCCCATTCACTTTCATGACTGGATTCCTCAGGTTCCAGACCTGCCTCCTGCAATTTTTTCAACAGACTGAAGTGATGCTTGTCAACCTTCGGGCGTTTGCCTAGATCCTGATGTTTCATGTAGTGATCGATACTTTCAGCGGCAATAGAAGCCTGACCAATGGCCGTCGTCAGCAGATGGGGACGAATGATATCACCCGCAACAAAGTGACCTTCTTTACCGGGAACCTGATAATTGGCATCGGCATCAATCAGTCCACGTTCATTGCCCATTTCTTCAAAGCCATCCAGGTTGCCGCCCTGGCCAATCGCTGAGACCAGCAGGTCACAGGAAATATCATACTCGCTACCTTCAATCGGGGTTTTGCCGTCATTCTCAAGCTTGATGACACGCAGTGCAGTCGCACGGCCATCATCGCCAATAACAACTTCTACCGGACTAACGCAGCTGACAATTTCCACACCTTCACGTTTCGCATCATCAATTTCGTGCTGCGCGGCAGGCATTTGTTCAATAGGGGAACGGGAGAGCAACATAACATTTGCACCCTGGCGTACTGCGGAGGAGGCTACGTCATGTGCGGTGTGGCCCATGATGATATTCTCAGGGCGATCCTTCTCAGCAATCTGGTTGATATGACCGATACGGCGGGCAAC
>DRJN01000139.1 GCA_011052165.1 Gammaproteobacteria bacterium | reverse complement strand
TTCTCATAGTTTCAGGCAGTTCAGTCAGGCCATTGAACGAGACCCGATAAACATCGCTGAAAAATAAGACAATTACGAAAATCAACCCTGTAGAGAGGTTTCGCGATGAGTCGGCCCACAGAAGAAGAACTGACAAGAGCGCTTAAAAGCGCAAAATTGATGCGCGAAAAGGACAACGATCCTTTTCATCTGGGCAAGACCCTGCTG
The DNA here is from genome assembly GCA_011052165.1 of Gammaproteobacteria bacterium. Lineage (GTDB taxonomy): Bacteria > Pseudomonadota > Gammaproteobacteria > UBA6429 > Thiohalophilaceae > JAADGZ01. The sequence goes on along the minus strand of DRJN01000139.1, from coordinate 2,864 downwards.
CATTATCATGCGCGTATTCGCTTTCTGGAAGAGGTCAAAAACTCTGCGGAAGCCTATTTGCACAGCGGGTTATCAGACTCCCGGCACCGGCGGTTGCTACAGGCTATCGAATGCCTGCATCAGGAGGAGCGGCGTCAGGCCAATCGGGAAAACCCCGCGCTTGGATTATAAACAGGCCTTAAAATTAAGAGAAATAAGCCTGTTTTGGCAGGAGGCCGCGAAACGCCTATAATGCGCCGCACGCACGCGAGCTTGATTTTCAGGGGCGAGGACCCCATTCGGGTCAGAGCTTGTCTATCATATTTTTATTATGGGGTGATGTTGAATATGCCGATTTACGAATACAAATGTCAGGCCTGTGGCCATATTCTCGAAGCAATTCAGAAAATGAGTGATGCGCCCCGGTTGGACTGTCCCAAATGTCACAAACCGGAACTGAAAAAGCTGGTGTCGGCGCCTGCTTTCCGGCTCAAGGGGGACGGGTGGTATGAAACTGACTTCAAAACAGGTAAAAAGAAAAATATTGCCGGCGACAAAGGCGGTGACAAACCCGCTGCCAGCAAGGAAAGCAAATCGGCGGCGTCCGGCGACTGAAGCCCGCGACAGACTAAAAAACACAGGCAGGTCTTTGTGCAGGGGTAATTCCCCGGCTTTTCCCCTGTTCCCGGTTGCACCAGAAGGTGTCAGCCCTTACTATTCTCGCTTTTATTCTTAGGCAGGAAATACACACATGCGTAGCCATTATTGCGGCGGGGTCAACGAGAGCCAGATTGATCAGGAGGTGACCGTTTGCGGCTGGGTGCATCGCCGGCGTGATCATGGTGGCGTGATTTTCATCGATCTGCGGGATCGGGAAGGCCTGTTGCAGGTTGTTTATGATCCGGATATTCCGAATGTTTTCAGCACGGCTGAGAACGTGCGCAATGAGTTTGTTCTGAAGGTGACCGGCAAGGTGCGGCGACGGCCGAAAGGTACGGAAAATTCCAATATGTCCACCGGTCAGGTGGAAGTACTGGGCAAGCAGTTGGAGATCCTCAACCGTTCTGAGACCCCGCCTTTCCAGATTGATGACGACGATGTGTCCGAGGAACATCGCTTGCGCTACCGCTATATCGACTTGCGCCGTCCGCAAATGTTGCAGCATTTGCAACTGCGCTCGAAGGTCGCCATCAACCTGCGTAATTTTCTTGATGCACACGGCTTCATGGATATTGAAACGCCGATGCTGACCCGCGCCACACCTGAGGGCGCACGCGACTATCTGGTACCCAGCCGTACCCATGAGGGCGCTTTTTTCGCGTTGCCGCAGTCGCCGCAACTGTTCAAACAGTTACTGATGGTGTCCGGTATGGATCGCTATTATCAGGTGGTGCGGTGTTTCCGGGACGAGGATTTGCGCGCTGATCGCCAGCCTGAATTCACCCAGCTGGACATCGAAACCTCCTTCCTCGATGAAGAAGCCATTATGACCATGATGGAAGCGATGATTCGTCATCTGTTTGCCGAGGTCATCGAAGTGCCTCTGCACGATCCTTTCCCGCGTATGAGCTATGCCGAGGCAATGGAGCGTTTTGGTTCCGATAAACCGGATCTGCGTATTGCGCTGGAACTGGTGGATGTGGGCGATCTCATGGTCAATGTGGAATTCAAGGTTTTCAGCGGCCCGGCGAAAAACCCCAAAGGACGGGTGGCGGCCCTGCGTCTGCCCGGCGGTTGCGAATTGACGCGCAAGGAAATTGACGACTATACAAAATTCGTCGGCATCTATGGCGCCAGGGGACTGGCTTATATAAAGGTCAACGAACTGGCCAAAGGTCGTGAGGGCCTGCAGTCACCGATTCTGAAGTTCCTGCCGGATGACGTGGTGGACGCGATTATGCAGCGCACCGGGGCCGAGGATGGTGATCTGGTGTTCTTTGGTGCGGACAGCGCCCAGGTAGTGAACGAGGCGCTGGGCAACCTGCGGGTGAAACTGGGCCATGATCGGGGGCTGCTGGAACATGGCTGGCGGCCGCTGTGGGTGGTGGACTTTCCCCTGTTCGAAAGTGAGAGCGGTGAAGTGGGTAGCTGGAGCGCCCTGCATCATCCCTTTACGGCCCCCCAGTGTGAAGGTATCGCGGAGCTGGAAGCCAATGCAGAAAGCATGCTCTCCCGCGCCTATGATTTGGTGCTTAATGGGACTGAGGTTGGAGGTGGCTCCATCCGTATTCATCATGCCGATATGCAGGCCAGCGTGTTCAAATTACTGGGTATCAGCGATGAGGAAGCCCAGGACAAGTTCGGCTTCCTGCTGGATGCGCTAAAATATGGCTGCCCGCCCCACGGCGGGATTGCTTTCGGGCTGGATCGCCTGGTGATGCTGATGGCCGGGGCGCCGTCCATCCGTGATGTTATGGCTTTTCCCAAGACCCAGACCGCCGCCTGCCTGCTGACCCAGGCGCCCTCGGCTGTTAGTGATGCGCAGTTGCGCGAACTGCATATTAAGGTATATAAAAAGCCAGCAGTAGATAAATAATAAATAAAGCACATGCCCCCATACCGGGGGCCTGGCATTGTTGACTCAACCACCCCGCAGCAAGCTGTGGGTTATTACACATAAAAATATGAGCTATCCCCACAAAATAATTCAAAATCAAAAGGAGAAGAGAAAAATCCGCAAATGAACGTGCCCTGAGCAACGCTGAATGAAACGCGAAGCGGTTCTACAGTGCAAACAACGCCAATTTTTTATATTTATACGACGCCGGTGCTAGTCAGCATGCAACGATGAATCCTTTTGCGTTGATTGGCGTTTTTTGCGGACAGATAAGCTTTTGAGTTTTAAGAAACTTTTGTGGAGATAACGCAGCATAAAAATAGTAAAG
>DRJN01000138.1 GCA_011052165.1 Gammaproteobacteria bacterium | reverse complement strand
TTTTGCTATTAAAATGTCCGGAGCTTTGAGTTTCTCTGTGTGGGCGACGGAAGGAAATGCCTGTGGGCACAAAACCCGTGCCCACCCTACAAAGCCTGGAAAACCGCCGCCAGAAAGCCGGTCAAAAATATCGATCTCTGGCAACGTCTGGATGCCGCCGTGCAGCAGCACCAGGTAGAGTGGAAGTGGGTAAAAGGCCATAGCGGCCATGCCGAAAATGAAATTGCCGATGAGCTGGCGAATCAGGGCATCGACAAGCTGCGCTAATTTACACTCTGACTACGCAGGTAGTCTTCGTAACTACCGCTGTAATTGTTGATGCCGATTGGCGTCAGTTCAATAATCCGGGTCGCCAGGGAGGATACGAATTCCCGGTCGTGGCTGACAAAAACCAGGGTGCCGGGATAATTTTCCAGGGCCAGGTTCAGGGATTCGATGGATTCCATATCCAGGTGATTGGTGGGTTCATCCATCACCAGCACATTCGGTTGTTGCAGCATGAGCTTACCGAATAGCATTCGGCCCTGCTCACCACCGGAAACTTTAGTCACGGACTTTTTGATTTCATCCTGAGAGAACAGCATCCGCCCCAGCACCGCGCGAACGGATTGTTCATCATCGCTGGGTTTCATCCACTGGCTCATCCAGTCGAACAGAGACATGTCGTTGCTGAAGTCTTGCGAATGATCCTGGGCGTAGTAACCGATATTGATGTTCTCCGACCATTTAACCTTGCCGCTGTCCGGTGCAAGGTCATGTACCAGGGTGCGCAACAGGGTGGTTTTGCCTATTCCGTTGGGGCCGATCACGGCGATGCGTTCGCCCACTTCCGCCAGCATGCTGAGATCAGTGAATAAGGGTTGATCAGCGTAACCCTTACTCAGGTTTTCCAGCTCAAAGGCATTGCGATAGAGTTTTTTCCCCTGCTCGAAACGAATGAAGGGGTTTTTGCGGCTGGAAGGCTTGACTTCTTCGAGTTGAATTTTTTCAATTCGTTTGGCCCGCGAAGTGGCCTGTTTGGCCTTGGAGGCGTTGGCTGAAAAGCGGCTGACAAAGGACTGAAGTTCGTTGATCTGGGCTTTTTTCTTTGCATTGTCAGACAGCAGGCGTTCACGGGCCTGGGTAGAGGCGGTCATGTAATCGTCGTAATTGCCAGGATAGACGCGCAGTTCGCCGTAATCCAGATCGGCCATATGGGTGCAGACGCTATTCAGAAAGTGGCGATCATGAGAAATGATAATAATGGTGCTGTTGCACTCGTTGAGCACTTTTTCCAGCCAGCGAATGGTATTGATGTCCAGGTTATTAGTAGGTTCGTCGAGCAGCAATATATCCGGGTTTGCAAACAGCGCCTGGGCCAGCAACACGCGTAACTTCCAGCCTGGGGCAATGGCGCTCATCAGATCGTTATGTTGCTCCAGTGGAATGTCGAGACCTAACAATAATTCACCGGCACGGGATTCGGCGGTATAGCCGTCCCGCTCGGCGAATTCGACTTCCAGATCAGCCACCTTCATGCCTTCTTCTTCACTCATTTCTGCAAGCGAATAAATGCGGTCACGCTCATGCTTTATCTGCCACAGATGCGCATCACCCATGATCACCGTATCCAGTACCGTATTAGTTTCAAATGCAAACTGATCCTGTCCCAGCTTGCCGACCTGTTCACCCACATCCACCGAAACATTACCCGAGGTGGGTTCCAGATCGCCGCCCAGAATTTTTATAAAGGTGGATTTACCGCAACCGTTAGCGCCAATCAGGCCGTAGCGATTGCCATTGCCGAATTTAACGGAAATGTTTTCAAACAAGGGCTTAGCCCCAAATTGCATGGTGATATTAGCTGTCGTAATCAAGAGTGGAACTTCCAGAGCGTAAATAGCGGGTAAAAAGGCCGGGCATTATGCCACAGAGAGGCCGTCCGCACACGTATAACGCCCAATAAAGATCGGGCTGGTTCCTGCTATTAGAATAATGCTGTGTTGGTTAACATCTCATTCCGTGGATAACGTACGATGGTGACCACACGGGGAGGCTGTTTCCCTATTTGAAACTCATGCGCGGTAAATTCATTGACGGTTTCCGATAAATTCTCATCTACCTTTATTCCCATTTTGTTGAGCCGTAGACAGACTTTTTGGTGGGTTAATAATGGGCCGGGGGTTGTTAGCTGGTTTATTAATTCAGTCAGGTAGACCTCTGGATTGCTGACTCCGCTGATCCAAACGTCCATGCAGCCCTTGTCGATTTGTTCTCGTTGTTGCTGGCGAATATGTAGCATGTGTGCAGAAACGTATTTGACGATATGGCTAAATATAAATTCTTTTAATCCCCGTCTGGCACCCTCCTCAGAATCACATACCGCCACAATTTCATGGTCTGAAAAGTTAACCGCCGTCTGTTTTACTTCGCTAACCAGCATGTCATCCTGAATGATCTTACCGAGGACTGTTTTTTCATTCCGGGTAACAAAAAGGATGCCATAAGCTTCATCACATGACGCATACTCGGCTTTTCTGAAGAAGTTCTGCAATTCATGTGATGTGCTAAAAATGTTTCGTATATCATCCATGTTAACAAAAAAGGCATTAATTACAGGGTTGTGCGAAAAACTGTCTTTATCAACCCGGATAGCCTCGGGAATACTGGCAACAGCGGCATCAATATAATCCAGCGTCATGCGGACGGTATCCCTGAGCCTCTTTTTATAATGTCCTATGGCGCGGATACGTTTATCTGTGCCGTCAATAACGGTTTCAATGGCATCGGTGACTAATGCAGGATCTTGTGTACTCTCCCCCGTCTTCCCGTCGCCACTTTCCAATATGCTCAGGAAATAACGCCACTGCGAAGCAAACAGTTCTCGCAGCCCTTTAGTTTCATGATGCCGCCGGTCATGAATATTATCGTCTGGTTGTTTTGTTGTCTTTTTAATCATCAAAACGCACCCCAATTTCCGACTATATTGTCCATGGCAATAAGCATAGCAGGATAAAAGATATGTTAGACTTTGCTGGTCACTCGCAACTTGTCACTGAATTATGCGTTACATCGTGCTTGATACGGAAACCACTGGCCTGGAGCCTGCCCAGGGCCATCGTATTATCGAGATCGGTTGTGTCGAGGTCATCAACCGGCGCATCACCGGCAGACATTACCATCAGTATCTCAACCCTGATCGGGAGATCGACGAGGGCGCCATTGAGGTGCATGGCATCAGCAACGAGATGCTGGAAGACAAGCCCCGTTTTGCCGATATCGCCGAGGCGTTTCTCAACTTTATTCGCGGTGCCCAGCTGGTCATTCACAATGCCCGTTTCGATGTGGGTTTTATCAACCATGAGTTGACATTGCTGGACAAGGCCGCGCCGCTGGTGAGTGAATTCTGCACGGTGCTGGACACACTGGCGCTGGCGCGCAAAATGCACCCTGGCCAGAAGAACAGCCTCGACGCCTTGTGTAAACGTTATAACATCGACAACTCGGCGCGTGAGTTGCACGGTGCGTTGCTGGATGCGGAGATTCTGGCGGAAACCTGGCTGGCCATGAGCGGCGGGCAGACTCACCTGTCGCTGGGGGGCAAAGAAGAGCCTGGCCGGAACCAGGTCAGCGATCGCCGGCCACTGGCCGCTGATCGCGCCGCGATCAAGGTCATTCATCCCAGTGAGCGGGAGCAAAAGGCGCATCAGGCGCGACTGCAGGCGATCGATGAAGCCAGTGGTGGCGGCTGTGTCTGGATGAAGCCTTAGGCCGGATATCTAGAGTAAAAAATTCAACCGTCTCCGGATTTCTGCATAGAATAACAGGGGACTGGCCCGGTTTTATTAATATATTTCCCTGATAATCGTCAGGTTGTTTTTAGAATTATGGAATAAAAAACCAAAAATAAGGCTCTTTTTTTGAATTATTTTTAAAGTTTTGCTGTCCTATGCCGTAATACTGGTTACAGCAGTGCTGTAATGCACTTAACCAAACAGATTTGTTGTTTCATTTGTTTCCTCCCCCTGCGCAGAAATTGCGCATTTTATTGACCCCGCTCCCGCGGGGTTTTTTTTGCCCGCAGCCAGCCCCATTTTCCCGTTTCCAGGCTTCAGCGTGGGAAGACATGCGGGGAGGGAGACATGGTTTAACCTGGGTTTCAGGTTAAAAATTCTGGTTTGAGGGGGATTTACCGTTCGTGGAAAATGACGATTTCCATGCCGGAGGCAGAAATCACCTTTTCTTCTTCCATGGCTTTGAGTACCCGGCCGGCCATTTCGCGGGAACAGCCGACGATACGGCCGATTTCCTGACGCGAGAGATGGATCTGGGTACCCTCGGGGTGAGACATGGCATCGGGCTGTTTGCACATGTCCAGCAGGGTGCGGGCAACCCGGCCGTAAACGTCCATGAAGGCAAGCTGGCCGACTTTGCGGCTGGTGCTCATTAAACGCTCGGATAATTGCACGCCGACGGCATTCAGCAGGTGAGGTTGCACGTCCCTGAGTTCATCTTTAAACAGCCGTTTGAGTTTCGTATAGCTAATCTCGGCCAGCAGACACTCGGTCTTGCTGCGCACGGTGGCGCTACGCACATCCAGATCATAAAACAGGCCGATTTCACCAATAAAGTCACCCTGATTCAGATAGGTCAGGACGATCTCGTTTTTACCGCCATCTTCATCTTCGAGTATGACTGCGGCCGTTCCCCTGATTAGAAAGCACAGCTTGTCCGCCGGATCGCCGGGACGCAGAATAATGGATTTTTTAGGAATGGTGTGTTGTCGGCAAAATCGCAGGAATGTCTGGATCGCATCCGGATCGATCTCGCAGGCAATCCGGGGGACGGATCGATCAAGTCTCTGTATGGGAACGCCGTGATTTTGCATGATCTGTATGGTCTGAAAGTGTCAGCAGCCAGTTCGGGCGGCCTGTTGTAAACGGGTCGGCTCAGTTTGTTATAGCGGCATTTTTAATCCCACCTTTAGAATCTCTCATATGAGTTGTCGTCTGGCTGAGACCGGATTGAAATCAGGCCCCTGTTTTTTTGCCGGCAGACAGGTAAAATAAGCGCCTGTTGAAAAACTAAACTCCGCAGGAAACTCAGCGCCTATGACCGTTCGTACCCGATTTGCTCCCAGCCCCACAGGCTATCTCCATATTGGCGGTGTACGCACCGCATTGTATTCCTGGCTGCATGCCCGCAAGCATGGTGGCCGCTTCGTGTTGCGCATCGAGGACACGGATCGGGAGCGTTCCACTGAGGAATCCGTTAATGCGATTCTTGAGGGCATGACCTGGCTGGGACTGGATTATGATGAAGGGCCGTTTTACCAGACTCAGCGTCTTGATCGCTATGACGAAGTGATCCAGCAATTGCTGGACAAGAATCTGGCGTATTATTGTTATTGCAGCCGCGAAGAGCTGGACGCCATGCGTGAACAGGCGATGGCAAGAAAGGAAAAACCGCGCTACGACGGCCGTTGCCGGGGGCGTAGCGAACCTCGTGAAGGCGTCGAGCCGGTGATCCGGTTCAAGAATCCCACCGAAGGCGCCGTGGTCATCGATGATCTGATCAAGGGCAAGGTGGTGATCAGCAACAGCGAGCTGGATGATCTGATCATTGCCCGCAGTGATGGCACGCCCACTTATAATCTGACGGTGGTGGTGGATGACTGGGACATGGGCGTGACTCATGTGATCCGTGGCGACGACCATCTCAACAATACTCCCCGGCAGATCAACCTGCTGCGCGCACTGGGTGCTGAACTGCCAACCTATGCCCATGTGCCCATGATTCTCGGTGAAGACGGTAAGCGCCTGTCCAAACGTCACGGCGCGGTCAGTGTGATGCAATATCGTGAAGACGGTTATCTGCCTGAAGCCCTGCTTAACTATCTGGTGCGACTGGGCTGGTCGCACGGCGACCGGGAAATTTTCCCCCTGGATGAAATGATCGAGCTGTTTGATGTGAGCGATGTCAATGTCGCGGCGTCCACTTTTAATCCGGATAAACTGTTGTGGCTGAATCAGCAATACATCATGGCGGCTACGCCCGAGAAAATCGCTCACCATCTGAGTATTCATCTGGGCAAGCTGGGAATCGATCCCACGGAAGGGCCGGATATTCTTGAGGTGGTCAGGGCACAGAAGGAACGGGCGCAGACGTTGGTGGAAATGGCAAAAATCAGCGAGTTTATTTACCGTGATTTTGAAGCCTTTGACGAAACGGCGGCAAAGAAAAATCTGCGCCCGGTGGCGCGCGTACCGCTGGAAAAAATGCGTGAAGCATTAGAAGCCGTGGATGACTGGACACCGGAGGCCTTGCACCGGACCGTGAATCAGGTGGCCGAAGCGCTGGAGTTAAAAATGGGCAAGGTGGCCCAGCCGCTGCGTGTCGCCGTAGTCGGGCGCGCCGCTTCACCGGGCATCGATGTTACCCTGCATCTGGTCGGCAAGGCCGCCTGCCTGCGCCGCATCGACATGGCGCTGGAGTTTATTGCCCAGCGCGAAGCCAATAGTTAAGAGGAGACGGTAGGGTGGGCACGGGGTTTGTGCCCACGCTTTTGTATATTAAACGTATAAAATTGAAAACAGAAATTTTTTGCGTGGGCACAAACCCCGTGCCCACCCTACGAAATTGAGTAATTATGGAAAGTAACAAAAGATCCGAAGACGCACGCCCCGTAACTAATTTCATTCGCCAGATTATCGATCAGGATCTGACTGCGGGTAAAAATGACGGCAAAGTCGTGACTCGTTTTCCGCCGGAACCCAACGGTTACCTGCATATCGGCCATGCCAAGTCCATTTGCCTGAACTTCGGTATCGCTGAGGACTACCACGGCCATTGTCACCTGCGTTTTGATGATACCAATCCGCACAAAGAGGATCTGGCCTTTGTCGAGGCTATCAAACGTGACGTGCAGTGGCTGGGTTTCAGTTGGGGAGAAAAAGAATTTTATGCTTCGGACTATTTCGAACCGTTGCATGACTATGCTGTTGAACTGATTAAAAAGGGCAAGGCCTATGTTTGCGATCTGAGTCCGGAGGCGGCGCGCGAATATCGCGGGACGCTGACGGAGCCGGGCAGGGACAGCCCTTATCGCGAGCGTTCAGTGGAAGAAAATCTCGATCTTTTTGATCGTATGCGTGCGGGCGAATTTGAAGATGGCAGCCACGTGCTGCGCGCTAAAATCGACATGGCCTCGTCCAATATCAATTTGCGCGATCCGATTATCTATCGTATCCGTCACGGCGTGGTGCATCACCAGACCGGGGCGCAGTGGTGTATTTATCCCATGTACGACTTCACCCATTGTCTGTCGGATTCGATCGAAGGCATTACCCATTCGCTATGTACCCTGGAGTTCGAAGATCACCGGCCCTTGTACGACTGGTTTCTGGATCAACTGGAGGTGCCCTGTCATCCGCAGCAGATTGAATTTTCACGCCTGAATTTACAATATACCGTGACCAGCAAGCGCAAGCTCACCGAACTGGTTGCCGAGGGTTTTGTCGAGGGCTGGGATGATCCGCGCATGCCCACCATCGCCGGTTTGCGCCGACGGGGCGTGACGCCGGTAGCAATTCGTGATTTCTGCGATCGTATCGGCATTACCAAAGCTGACAACAGCGTGGAAATGGGCCTGTTGGAAAGTACCATCCGCGAAGATCTGAATATTCATGCCCCGCGTCGCATGGCTGTTCTGCGGCCATTAAAGCTGGTGATTGAGAATTACCCGGAAGGGCAGACAGAAGTGCTGGAGGCGGCCAACCATCCCCAGGATGAAGATATGGGCTGGCGCAAGGTTCCTTTCAGCCGTGAGATTTATATCGACCGGGACGACTTCATGGAAGTGGCCCCGAACAAAAAGTTCAAACGTCTGGTGACAGGCGGGGAAGTGCGTTTGCGCAATGCCTACGTCATTCGATGTGATGAGGTGATCAAAAACGAGCAGGGTGAGATTATCGAGTTACGTTGTCATTATGATACCGCCACCCTCGGCGCCAACCCTGAAGGTCGCAAGGTCAAGGGCGTGATTCACTGGGTTTCGGCAGAACACGCTATTGCCGCCGAAGTCCGCCTGTATGATCGCCTGTTCAGCCATCCCGCCCCGGATGCAGGTAAAGATGGCAAGGACTATAGAGATCACTTCAATGCTGACTCCCTGTGCACCCTCACTCAGTGCTATCTGGAAGCCGGCCTGACTGAAGCGCAGCCCGGTGATGTTTTCCAGTTTGAACGGGAAGGGTATTTCTGCAAGGATCCGGCGACAAACGCAAATGACCTGCCTGTTTTCAATCGCACCGTCAGCCTGCGTGACTCGTGGGCAAAAATTGAAAAGCAGTCAGCAAGTAGGTAAATAAACCACATAACAGCTTGACAGTCACCACTATTTCACTAAAATAGCGCCTTCGCTTTACGGGGCTATAGCTCAGCTGGGAGAGCGCTACAATGGCATTGTAGAGGTCGACGGTTCGATCCCGTCTAGCTCCACCAGATTCGGATTATTGCTCTGTGTTGGTGGATACCACTGAAGTCAACATTTGAAGCGATAAGAAAGCTGCAAGTCCCCATCGTCTAGTCGGCCTAGGACATCGCCCTTTCACGGCGGTAACAGGGGTTCGAATCCCCTTGGGGACGCCATCTTATCCCCAGATTGATCCCAATACGGTAATTGATCTGGCATTCATGAGTGGCCGGGTCCAGCGAGACCCTGGCCTATCACGTTCGTCAGGAAGTCCTTAAGGGCTTCCCGGCTCAGGGATTCCATGTTTTCTGCAATTCCGCGCAGAAACTGTTCGATCTTAGCTTCGGATATATTGTTGAGCATTGATGCTGCCGTATATTCGGTTTCCAGGCGGCCGATTTCAGACAGCAGGGCATTTCGCTCACATTCCAGTTTGTCGACTTCTCGTAGGGCAGGGGCGGGATCCTTCAGACTAGATGCCATTTCCATCATTTTCGATATGCGTGTTTCAAGTTTCGCAGCATCCGTGCGTTGGTTTTTGGCGGGATCTGCCTGGTGCGCCTCACGGTACTTCATAGCTTCGCGAGTAAGCTGCTTGACGAACTCCGGCGATAGCAGGTCTTTCATGACTTGATCGAGCACCGCTTTTTCCAGGCGATGTTGGCAGACCTTTCGGTTTTCTGTAGTCGGTGCATAAACCGACTCACTGCTGCTCTAAACTGATCTGGACCCGATATTTGCGTTTTCCCGAGATTATGTTTTTTTAGCCAATTCCATACCCATTCATCTGGATTCAAGTGGGGTGAATAGGGCGGCAGAATAAATAGCCTCAGCTTTCCGTCTGTCGTCGCCACAAATTCTTTAAC
>DRJN01000137.1 GCA_011052165.1 Gammaproteobacteria bacterium | reverse complement strand
GGCACAGCTTCATTCGCTATAACATAAATCGTTTATTTTTTGCGCCAGACATCGTCGTTCCATCACCTCACCATTCAAATCTGATTTTAATTTAAGGAAACACAAGGTTTAATCCATTGTCCATCAAGCTCGGCATCATCATGGATCCCATCGGCTCCATTAACCTGAAAAAAGACAGCTCTCTGGCCATGTTGCTGGAAGCCCGGCGGCGCGGCTGGGAACTCTACTACATGCAAGCATTCGATCTCTCCCTGTCGCAAAACCGGACCTGGGCCAAAACCCGGAAACTGAGCCTGACTCCCGATCCCGAACATAGCAGCGATAACTGGTATCAGCTGGCGCCAGCGGAAAACCAGCCCCTGGCCGAGCTGGACGTGGTCTTGATGCGAAAGGATCCCCCCTTTGACATGGACTATATTTTCACTACCTACCTGCTGGAGCTGGCCGAAGCCGAGGGCCTGCTGGTAGTCAACCGCGCCCGGAGTCTGCGCGACGCCAATGAAAAGCTGTTTACGGCTTACTTTCCCCAGTGCTGCGCGCCGACCCTGGTGTCCTCCCAGGCAGAGCCGTTGCGGGCGTTTCTGGCCGAGCATGGCGACATCATTCTCAAACCGCTGGACGGCATGGGCGGGGCCTCCATTTTCCGTGTGCAGCAGGACAGCCCCAATATCGGCGTCATCATCGAAACTATGACCCACCACGGCCACCGCCTGACCATGGCGCAAAAATTCCTGCCGCAGATATCTGAGGGCGACAAGCGTATTTTACTCATCGATGGTGAACCGGTGCCCTATGCCCTGGCGCGCATCCCGCAACACGGTGAAACTCGCGCCAATCTCGCTGCGGGCGGCCTGGGCAAGGGCGTCAAACTCAACGAGCATGATCACTGGATCTGCGCCCAGGTCGCACCACGACTGAAAGAAAAAGGTCTGATTTTCGTTGGCCTGGATGTGATCGGGAACTATCTGACCGAGATCAACGTAACCAGTCCCACCTGCATCCGCGAACTGGACCACCTTTACCAACTCAACATCAGCGCCATGCTGATGAACTGTATCGAACAAAAATTGCAAAGCCGCTAGACTTTCATTATGCACCTGCCTCACCGTCTCCACCTGTTCCTTGTACTCTCCCTGCTGCTGACTTCCAGTTGCCAGCAGGCCCCGCGCGAATACAAACAAACACTGCTGGTCTTCGGCACCCTGGTCAAAATCACGCTGCGCGAGGTGGATCCGGCGCTGGCGCAAAAATACATCGCTCAAATCCGCAAGGATCTGAACTTCATGCACAAAGCCTGGCATCCCTGGAAGCCGGGGCCGATGGGGCGCACCAATGCCTTACTCGCCACAGGTGGCTGGTTCTCGGCCAACCCGTCCGTACTGCCTGTCATAAAAAGAGGTATTGAACTGGCCCGTATCACGAACAACCTGTTCAACCCCGCCATCGGCAAGCTCATCGGACTCTGGGGTTTTCATCAGGATGACGCCCCCAAAGGCCCGCCACCGGCAAAAAAAGCTATTGACCAACTTCTTGCCCGGCATCCCCGCATGTCGGATATCGAGATCGACGGTCTGCGCATGCGCAGCCACAATCCCGCCGTACAACTGGACTTTGGCGCCATGGCCAAAGGCCTGGCGGTTGATCGGGTCATTCATTATCTGCGCAGTCAGGGGGTCCGCAATGCCATCATTAATGCCGGCGGCGATCTCAAGGTGATTGGCAGTCACGGCGATCGCCCCTGGCGCATCGGCATCCGTCACCCCCGCGAGAAAGGCAAGGTGCTGGCCGCGCTGGATGCCTACGATGGCGACAGTGTATTTACGTCCGGCGACTACGAACGTTACTATATTTACAAGGGTCGGCGTTATCATCATATTATCGATCCACGCACGGGCTACCCGGCCAATCAAAGCACCTCCGCCACTGTGATCCTTAAGGATGCGGCTACCGCCGATGCCGCCGCCACAGCCCTGTTTGTTGCCGGCCCGTCCGGCTGGCAGGTCATCGCCCGGAAAATGCATCTACGCTACGTCATGCTGGTGGATAAAAATGGCCGAATCATCATGACTCCGGCGATGGCCAAACGCATTACTCTGATTGATACTGACCGCAAACCGATCATTATCCAACCCTGATGACGCGCGCCGATATCGTCCTGTTACTGCTAGCGATTCTGGCCCTGCCCTTCGTCTACCTGCATTACTGGCAGCCCACCACCGCCGGTACCACGGTCCGTATTATGCGCGGCGAAACCCTGGTCCGGGAACTGGCACTGAACAAAGATCGGAGAATCAGTGTCGATGGGCCACTGGGCGTCAGCCGCTTGCAAATTAAAGACGGTAAAATCCGCTTTACCGACTCTCCCTGTACCGGCAAGGTCGGCATCCACGCAGGCTGGCTCAGCCACAGCGGCGACTTCACCGCCTGTCTGCCTAATCGAATCAGTATCGAGATCATGGGGTCGGGGCAATATGACAGTATGAATTTTTAATCTGGACTCCGCAGCCGAGCGACGGTACAGTTATAAAGTTTATTATTTTCATAATGTTAAGCCCATACCCAAGCAGCCCTCTACGGGATCCAGCCTAAATGAAAATCACGCTGAGAAGCACCCCCGAAGACAGCCGTATCGCCTGGTTCACGGCACTGGCAGTCACGATTCATGTGTTGGAAAGCAGTTTGCCGAGTCCGATCCCGGGACTCAAACCGGGGCTGGCCAATATCATCACCATCACCGTGCTATGCCAGTTCGGCTGGCGCACGGCAGCCTGGGTCAGCCTCCTGCGGGTGCTGGTGGGTAGCCTGGTGCTGGGCACCTTTCTTTCTCCCACCTTCATGTTAAGTTTAAGTGGTGCCGTGACCAGCGTGCTGATTCTATGGGGGGGAACAAAGCTCCCGGGCCGGGGCTTTGGTCCGGTAGGCTACAGCCTGCTGGCCTCCATCGCCCATATCAGCGCCCAGTTTACCTGCGCCTATCTTTTATTTATTCCCCATCCGGGGCTGTGGCGACTGTTTCCGGTTTTGCTGACTTTTGCCGTGGCGCTCGGTATGATCAACGGTATAATCAGCCGATCATTATTAACCCACATCTCCTATCGGGAGGCGGAATGATCGCCCAGAAATTTGGATTCAAAGATCAGGCGAGAACCCGTCGTCCTGGTGGAAGATCCGGGTTGCAACATGTGGTAAATAAAACTCCGTGACGACTGCTGTTCCTTCCTCTGTGGTTTCATCTTCGGACCGTCTGGGCATGACCCTGTTTTTCGCCCTGGCTTTCCATGCCATTATCATATTGGGGATAAGCTTTAATATTGCTGACGATACCACGCCACCGCTCACGACGATGGAAATCACCCTGGTGCAAAGTCATTCCGATAAGGCCCCGGACAAGCCCGATTATCTCGCCCAGGCCAATCAGAAGGGCGGCGGCAACGTTAAGGAAAAGACCCACGATCAAAGCCCGCTCTCTAACCCGGTCCCGACCCAGGATAACGGCTTCGCACCGGTCAGAGAGCAGGCCGTCGCCCCGTCCCTGACCCGACCCGAACAGGCACAGATGGAAGTGATGACCACCCATCGGGCCAAGCAAAAAACACCCAGTAAACCACAGAAAGAACCCCTGCCTGATCTGTCCCAAACCCTCACCGTCGCCCAGTTGCTGGAGCGCAGCCGGCAGAACATCGCGCGCATGAGTGCTGAGATCGATCGCATAAAAAAAACCTATCACATCACCCCCCGGCGCACGTATGTGCGAGGCGCAAATGCAAAAGAATACCGTTTCGCCAGTTATCTGGATGCCTGGCGCACCAAGGTGGAACGCTTTGGTAACCTCAACTATCCCGAAGAGGCCCTGCGCCACAATATTAATGGCAGCCTCCTGCTGGATGTGGCGATTAACCCGGATGGCAGCCTGAATCATATGAAAATTATCCAGTCCTCCGGTTACAAGGTACTGGACGACGCCGCGAAACGCATCGTCCGTCTGGCCGCCCCTTTCCCGCCTCTGAGCAAGGAAATCCTCGTCGATACCGATATACTGCATATCCCCCGGGTCTGGTATTTCAAGAGTAACAGCGGCCTGAGTACGGGGGGGCAGTAAAAGCCCGTTGATGCACTTCGTTCCTCAACCGCATCCTGGGCGGCTATCCCTTATTATCTTTTCACTTGAATCTTTCTCCTGCATTGACAATACTTCCCCGCATGAGCTTTATTTCGCAATTAAGCAACCAGTTTCTCATCGCCATGCCGGGTCTGCAGGATCCGAATTTCTCCCACACCGTCACCTTTCTCTGTGAGCATAGCTCGGAAGGCGCCATGGGCCTGCTGATCAACCGCCCGACCCCGATGAACCTCGGTGATCTGGCCACCCAGCTTGGCCTTGATCTGGGAGAACCCGAGATGACCAATGTACCTGTTTACCAAGGTGGCCCGGTACAACCGGCACAGGGTTTTGTTCTGCATACGCCGCAGGGCGAATGGGACAACACGCTGGAACTGGGCACCGATCTGGCGCTCACCGTTTCACAGGACATCATCGAGGCCATTGCTCATGGTCTTGGTCCGAAGAAGTTTCTCATTGCTCTGGGCTATGCCGGCTGGGGCGCCGGTCAACTGGAAGATGAAATAGCCGCCAACAGCTGGCTCAATGGCCCGGCTGACAACCGCGTCATCTTCGATACCCCGCTGGACGAACGCTGGGCCACGGCTGCCGCCCTTCTGGGGGTCGAGCTTGCCCTGATTTCCCCCGACGTGGGGCATGCGTGAGCCGCACCCTGCTCGGTTTCGACTTTGGCAGAAATCGTATTGGTATCGCTGTTGGCCAGGACGTCACCTGCACCGTCACACCCTTGCTGACCCTGCCCGGCAAAAACCGGAAACCGGACTGGGCGGGTATCAGCCGCCTGATCGACGAATGGCAACCCGAACTGCTGGTGGTGGGCCTGCCCCTGCAAATAGACGGGGGTGAGCAGGATATGAGCAAGGCGGCGCGGCGCTTTGGTAATCAACTCAAAGGGCGATACAATCTCCCGGTTGACATGGTGGACGAACGTTACAGCTCGCTGGAAGCAAACAGGCTACTGCGCGAGAAGCAGGTGCTGCGGGTAAAAAAGAACAGGCCGCAATATAATGATCACATTGCCGCCCAACTGATACTGCAAAGCTGGATGGATACACACGCACACGGGGGTTTGAATTAAATGACACAAGGCCATGACGTTGACGCTCTGCTGGAAAGTATGGCCAGCGATCTAACGCAGTTACTACAGGCAACCCCTGTTTATGAGCCTCTTATGATCGGCATCCACACCGGCGGTGTCTGGGTGGCGCAGGCCCTGCTCAAACGACTGCCGGAAGACATCCCGCTGGGCACACTCAACATCAGCTTCTATCGTGATGATTTCACTCGCATCGGCATGCATCCCCAGGTCGAGCCTTCGCAACTGGATTTTGATATCGAAGATCGGCATATCATTCTGGTGGATGACGTCCTGCATACCGGGCGCACCATTCGCGCGGCCTTAAACGAGATTTTTGATTACGGCCGCCCGGCCTCGGTCAGTCTGGCCGTGCTGGTGCAGCGCAGCGGTCAGGAACTGCCTGTCTGCGCGGATGTGTGCGGCGTGCATATGGATCTCGATGCTGGCGAGCACATCAAACTCAGCGGCCCCGATCCACTGACCCTGAAGATCCAGACCCAAAAGGAAAAAACCGGCACATGATGCGCCAGGATATCCAGTTCGACAGCCAGGGCCGTCTGCGCCATTTTCTCACCACCGAAGGACTCTCGCGCCAGACCCTGACCGAGATCCTCGACCACGCCAAAAACTTTGCTTCGGTCATCAACAAGCCCATAAAAAAGGCACCCCTGCTGCGTGGTAAGACTATCGCCAATCTGTTCTTTGAGGCCAGTACGCGCACCCACACTACCTTCGAACTGGCCGCCAAACGTTTATCGGCGGATGTCATCAACATCAACATCCAGACTTCGGCGACGAAAAAAGGGGAAAGCCTGCTCGACATGCTGCGTAACCTGGAAGCCATGCACTGCGACATGTTCATCGTCCGCCACATGCAAAGCGGCGCGGCGCATTTTATCGCCGAGCACGTCGCCCCCCATATCAGTGTGATCAATGCCGGGGACGGCAGCCATGCCCATCCCACCCAGGCGATGCTCGACATGTTCACCATCCGCCGCCACAAACCGGACTTCACTGCCCTGCGCGTAGCCATCATCGGCGACATCATGCACTCGCGGGTGGCGCGTTCGCAGATCCATGCGCTGAATACGCTGGGCGTGCCCGATGTGCGCGTCATCGGCCCGCACACCCTGATTCCCCCCCAGGCCGAGCATCTCGGCGTGCATGTATTTCATCAGATGGAACAGGGACTGCGCGATGTGGATGTGGTGATCACGTTGCGCCTGCAACGCGAACGCATGGAAGGCGCGTTGCTGCCCAGTGAGGACGAGTATTTCAGCAGCTATGGCCTGACCCCGGAAAAGCTGGCGCTGGCCAGAGAGGATGCCATCGTCATGCATCCCGGTCCTATCAATCGCGGGGTGGAAATCGACTCCGCCGTGGCCGATGGTCCGCAGTCCGTTATTCTCGAACAGGTTACCAACGGCCTGGCGGTGCGCATGGCGGTCATGTCCCTGATCCTTGGCCGGGGCGGCACAGACGGCGAGGCCCCCCACTGATGCGCCTTCTCATTACCCACGGACACCTGGTTGACCCGGCTAATGGGGTCGATAAACCTGCCGATATCGCCATCGATAACGGCCGCGTCCTGGCCTGCGGCGATATCCCGACGGACTTCCACGCCGACGAAACGATTGACGCCCGCGGACAGATTGTCTGCCCCGGCCTGATTGATCTTAACGCCCACCTTTGCGAACCCGGCGCTGAGCACAAGGGGACTATCGCATCGGAAACCCGGGCCGCCGCCGCGAGTGGCATCACCACCCTCTGCGTACCGCCGGATACCGATCCCATCATCGATACCCCGGCGGTTTCCGAATT
>DRJN01000136.1 GCA_011052165.1 Gammaproteobacteria bacterium | reverse complement strand
TTTATACAGCAGCCGGTCGGCCTGGGCGCGGGTGGCGCGCACCGCCGGACCCTTGCTGGCGTTGAGAATGCGAAACTGAATACCCGCCTGGTCGATAGCCTGGGCCATGCAACCTCCCAGCGCATCCACTTCCCTGACCAGGTGCCCCTTGCCGATGCCGCCGATAGCCGGGTTGCAGCTCATCTGCCCCAACGTATCGAGATTATGCGTCAACAGCAGAGTGTGCGCACCGGTACGCGCCGCCGCCAGCGCCGCCTCGGTACCGGCATGGCCGCCGCCAACAACGATGACGTCGAATTGATCGGGATAAATCATGAGAGGGGATTCTACAAGCTAATGAGGGGGAAAAATATCGTCACTATTCAGAAAGGGTGTTGAATGATCCAGCCGCCTGAATCAGGCCGCCAGATGGTTACCCATGGTATCCAGTCCATCCCGGCTACCCATGATGCTCTCCATAATGCTCTCCAGCTTTTCTTCTCTCAGGGACAGCATTTGCAGAATCCCGGGGGGTACCAGCCCCAGTGTTTCGTCTCCGATGCTCTGTTGCGCCAGCATGCGGTTGGCAATCAGCACGATATTCGCGTAGACGGCATGGTTGCCGACATAAGCCACATTATGGTGCTCGAATACAGCGGTAACAATTTCCTCAGGGAAATGCCAGGCACGCAAAATATGCAGGCCCACTTCCGCGTGGCTGATACCCAGTACACGCTCCTCCCCATCGGTGATCAGCAAATCCGGCTGCTGGCTTCTTTTTATTTTTTTCAGTTCAGACTGAAAGTTCTGGCGCAGCACCAGATAACCGATGTTCTGCAACAGCCCCGCCAGCCAGGCCGTCCCCGGCGTCACATCCCGCGTTCCCACTTCGCTGGCAATAGCCTGTGAGAGCGCAGCGGCATACACGGCATGACGCCAGAAAAGACGCAGATCGGGGCAGGGCTTGCTACTATCCCGCAGGTTGCCCAGCACGGCGATCCCCAGCGCCATGTTCAGCGCGCCCTCAAACCCCAGAGCCGTCATAACCGCCTCTTTTATCGTGTTGATCTGCCCCTGGTTGCCAAAAAACGGGGCATTGGCGTAACGGATGATCTGTGCCGAAATCGCCGGATCCTGTTCAATGATGGCCTCCAACTCACCCACGTCAGCATCCGGGTGGTTGCGTACGTTGAGTAACTGCCGGGTTGTCCCGGACATGGGTGGCAAACTGTTGAGCGTCACCAGCGAATCCCGGATAGCTTGCGCGGTACCCTGTTGCTCATCCCGGTTAATTTGCTCTTCGTCGGTCCCATCCCCGGCCGTATCGACCCACAGCGGCAAGCTGAAAAAGTCATCGGCCGCCACAGATCTGGCATAATATCCACCCTGCACCGCAGGGCAACGCCAGGCGCCCAGCAGTTTTTCCTGAGCCGCAGAATCGACGCCTTTCGCCACCAGATCCAGACGCAGAGCCTGACACAGGCCGATGATGGTTTTAATGATTTCGCTGGTATCCTGATGACTGTTAATCCGGCTGATAATATGAGGTTCAATAATCAGACCTTTGATCAGGTAATCCCTGAGAATCTGCATAGATGAACGATTGCCACCAAAATCATCCAGCAGAATGCTGACGCCAATACCGTCAAGCTGTTCAAGAATGGCGTGCGCATTTTCCGGCGATTGTATGATGGCGCTCACCGGCACCGCCAGTTGCAGATTTTCTGCCGCCATGCCGGTTTCCGTCAGGATCGTTCTCAGTAATGCAGGGCAACCCGAGTTACGAAAAATGCCTGAGGGCATATGCAGCCGGATTTTCAGATCCATTTGTTCTTGCTGCATGCGCCTGTGCTGCAAACAGGCCTGACGCAGAAACCATTCCGCAACCGGCTGAAGCAGACCGGCCAATTCGGCCAAAAACAGAATATCCCGGCTGCTGATTTCAGTATAATCAGGATGATCCCAATGCAGCATGGCTTCGGCTGCGATCACATTTTTCTGCGTCAACTCCAGCACCGGTTGCAGATACAACTGCAGTTCATTTTTCTCCAGCGCAAAACGCACGGCATCCGCCACCTTGAAGCGCTCAAGATCCTGCGCTCTGAGCCGTGAATTAAAAATTTTAGAATTACTGCCCGTTTCCTGCCGGGCGCTGCCCAGCGCCGTATTCACACACTGAATCAGCCCCTGCGCATCATCACTGTCGCCTGGGTAAAGCGCCAAACCTATCCTGGCACTCGCCTGTAGTCGCTGTGAACGAAAATTTACCGGAGCGGACAGGGTGGTTTCAACCTTGCTGATAATAATATGCACATCCGATTCGACAGAGAGATCGTTGAGGATGCAGGAAAATTCGTTTTCAGCGTAGCGTCCAGTGGTGTCGCTGGCGCGCAGGATGTTTTTCAGACGTTCAGAATACGCCAGCAGGATGGCGTCAACCGCCTCCTCGCCCGCTTGCGCAGATACGGCTTCCAGACCATCGACATGGATGAACATCAACGCCATGAGCAGGGAATAGCGGCGTGCTCGTTTGACCTCATATTCCAGGCATTCAACAAACAGTCTCTGCTCCGGCAAGCCGGTTAATTCATCAAC
>DRJN01000135.1 GCA_011052165.1 Gammaproteobacteria bacterium | reverse complement strand
CGTCGCTCTCGCCCATCCATGGGCTTCGCAACATAAGGTCATCCATGACCAAATCCCAGAGGGAGAGGGGGCTATGATGCAAATACTTATGCAAGGATTAATAGCTGGAAATTCGACAATACGCCTGCGCATAATCTTGCGAATACCGGGGATAGTATACCTATTGAAAAAGACTATAGCTTGACACCTATTGACCGGATCTAATAAGATTCGGCCCAGGTAAGGCGATGGAGTCCGCTTTAAAACTGCCTTCCGGGCTGATGACTCCTACCGAACTCAGAGTACTGTCCTGGTAGGGGTATGTATGGTTCAGGTTTCAAATTTCTGGATCGCATGCAAGTGCGGCCAACTGTTATCTGTGGGCTATCCGCCACAGCCTTTACATCGCAGGGCATGCGCCCCCGCAGGGGACCGTGGCTGAATGAAGGACATTGCTCTTCAAGCGGGTCAGGTTCTTGCGGTGTTATTGCTCTCGCCGTTGCTGCAAGGCTTCATCCTGCGTTACGAGGAGCGCGCGCAGCGCGCGCGCGGCCCCAACCTGATTCAACCCTATCGTGACCTCTGGAAGCTGTTCCACAAGGAATTGGTGGTACCGGAAGGCGCCTCGTTCGTGCATTTCTCAGCCCCCGTCATCGCGTTCACGGCCATGATGATCGTGCCGTTGCTCATCCCCGTATTGACCAACTATCCTCTGCCGCTCTCCGATATGGGCGACATCCTGGGTGGCGGTTTTATTCTCACCCTGGGCGGCTTCTTCATCACACTGGCCGGACTCGATTCAGGCAGCGCCTACGGCGGCATCGGTTCCAGCCGGAGCGTGATGATTACCATCCTCGCCGAACCGACGCTGATACTGGTCTTTGTCGGCATTACGCTACTCGCCAAGGCCATGCTGCCGTTCGTCGTGAACCATCTCCTGGCCTCCAATCTGGCGGTTTACTGGAGTCCGGCGCATGTCTTTCTGGTTTGTGCCTTTTTCATCCTTTTGCTCGTGGAGACGGACCGCCTGCCCATCCACTCCAGCACCCATATCGAAGTCTACATGATCGAAGAAGCGCGTATTCTGGAGTACTCGGGTCCCCTGCTCGCCTTGATCAGATGGGCCTCGATGATGAAACAGTTCATCCTCTATATTATCTTCTGCAATGTGCTGGTGTTGCCCTGGGCATTGTCGATACAGGGAACAGCCGTGGGGGCGTTTGGAGCCGCCGTGGGCCTGCTGGGGAAATTTGCGCTCGTAGCGTGCGCCGTGATGGTGGTGGAAACGGCGCAATCCCGATTGCGTTTCTACCGCTATCAGGAAACGCTTGCCGCCTCATTTCTGCTTGCGGCCCTGGCCGTGATCGCCAGCCAGATCCAGTGATGCCATGACGCTGCCGCAGTTTACACCCCTGGCCGCTTCTCTTTTCAGTCTGCTGGCTATCGGGAGCCTGCTGCTCGCCTTTGTCATGCTGGGTTCACGCTGGTTGCGCGACTACATGTACGCCTTCGGTTTGCAGTCGTGGCTGATCGCGCTGCTGTCGGCCACCATGGCCTACTACGCGCATTTTCCTGAACTGTATCTGGTCGCGCTGCTGACCGCGCTGTTTCGCGGTCTGTTATTGCCTTACCTGATCCTGCGCATCCTGCAACGCCTGGGGGCCGACCGCGAGCTCCATGTCATTTTGCAACCGTCCACGGCCCTGGTGGTGGGCGCCGCAGCCGTGGTGCTCGCGCTCGCGGTGGCCCACCACATCGCCGCCGCCATCGGCACCTCCAGTCCTGTCGTGATCCTTGCGCTGACCGTGATGTTCTCCATGAAACTCATCGGGTTTCTCATGCTTTCCGTGCGACACGAAGCGATCAGTCACATCCTTGGTTTGCTGATCCTGGAAAACGGTATTTTCATTGGCTCCCAGGTACTCATCCCCGGCATGCCGTTACTCATCGAACTGGTGATCCTGTTCGACCTCCTGGTGGCCGTCGCGTGCTTCGGCGTACTGGCGCGTCATCTGATGGAGCGCGCCGGGACGACCAGCAGCCTCAAGCTGCGGAGGTTGGTGGGATGATCATGGGGTTGGTCTCCGTCGTTTTGATTGCGCCGCTGATCGCCGTGTTGCTGTGCGCCACAGCGCGCTCAGCGCGTGCGGCCGAAGGCATCAACCTGGGGGCATCGCTAATCACCGCCGCTGCCGCGCTACCGCTGCCGTTTATGGCGCATCCCGCGCGTATCGCTCTGGGCGGTTATCTCCTGGTGGACGGACTCGGCACCTGGGTCGTGCTATGCGCGGCACTGGTCTACGCACTCGCCTCCATTTATGCGGTCGGCTACATGCGCTTGCTCGGCGAGCCGCAACGCCTGATGCGTTTCTATGCGCTGTTTGCCGGTTTCGCCTGGACCACGCTGGTCGCGCCACTCATGAACAACGCCGGCGTATACTGGATCGCGGTGGAGCTGACCACGCTGGTCAGCACCTTTCTGGTGGGTTTCGAGCAGGCATCGGAGAGTATCGAGGCGGCCTGGAAATACATTGTGGTAGTCTCTGCCGGCAT